>JAKAUF010000384.1 GCA_021827785.1 Acidobacteriota bacterium
GCCCTCGACGCCGCCGGCCGCCGCGCCGGACACGCCCGGCTGCGCCACGCCTTCATTGCCGCCGGCATCTGGGCGGCGTTCTTCGCGGGCGTCATCGCCGGCGCCGCCGGCAAACCGGCCTGGGGCGCCAAGGCGCTGCTGTTGCCCATCGCCGCGCTGGCCGTCGTCCTGGCATTTAGCGCTTTCGCCCGCGAATGACCCGGAACCAGGGCTGGGACTGCCCGCCGTGCCGGGCGGCCGGGCCCAGCGCTAGAGTAAGGGGTATGGGAGGGGAAGACGAGAACCGGATGGTGTACTGTCCGATCTGCCGGCGGCCGGCCGGGCGGCTGCACGGGCCGCACACGCCCGAATTTCCCTTTTGCAGCCCGCGGTGCCGGCAGCAAGATTTGGCGAACTGGGCCGGTGGCAAGTACGTGATCTCGACGCCCGCGCCGTTCGCGGAAGGCGGCGAGGATAGGCCGCCGGAGACGCCCGAAGACGAAACCTAGGATCACCCACGCGCCGCGCCCGCCGCGCTGAGCGCGGCCGAACCCAAGCCGGAGGCGTACCTCCCTGCGCGTCGCCGCGCGTGGGATAGGGCTCCCGCCCCGCTCGCCCACTCGCGTTCTGACCGCGCCCCGCCAGCGGCGAAGCCGTCGCCCCGCAGGCGGCGGGAAGCGACAGCCGGAACGGCGTCCGTGGCGTCCATGTCCATGCGCCGGCGCCGCTTCGACCGGTCGCGAGTGGCGCGCTGCCCACTCTGGCTTTGCCTGGCGGCGGCTCGTTCACCGCGATCGGTCCCCAGGACGCCGCCGCGGGCCGGCGGCTCGCGCCCCCAGGCCCAGCGCACCCTCGCGACCTCGGCTAAACATAGCCGGCGCCGCCATCGGCGCGACCCAGGACCACGGGGATGGTCATTCTCTTGTCTCCGCGGTACAGCGTGACGCGAACGGTTTGCCCGGCGTGATGGGTGATCAGGATGCGGGCGACATCGGAGGGATCATGCACGCTGACGCCGTTGATGGCCACAATCACATCGCCGCCGAATTTGACTGGCGTGTTGCCGATATAGCCGGGCTGCGTGCCGCCGCGGATGCCGGCGCGGGCGGCGGGCGAATCGGGGGCCGCCTTCAATACCAGCACGCCGTGGTCCACCGGCAAGCCCAGTTGCTGGGCCATGTAGGGCGTGACCGGATAATCCTGGATGCCGAGCGTGGGGCGCTCGACATGGCCATAGGTGATCAGGTCGTGGAGAACGGCCTTGGCTTGATTGATCGGAATGGCGAAGCCGATGCCGATGTTGCTGTGCGTGGGCGACAGAATGGCGCTGTCAATGCCGATGACTTGGCCCATGGAGTTGAGCATGGGGCCGCCGGAGTTGCCGGGGTTGACCGGGGCGTCGGTTTGGATGGCGTTGACGATGTCAATGCCGGCATTGGGGTCGCGCACGGTGCGCAGGGAGCTGATGATGCCGTGGGTCATCGTCCCGGGCAGGCCGTAGGGATTGCCGATGCACAGCACCGCCTGCCCGACTTGCAGATGCTGCGAGGAGCCCAGCGTGACGGTGGGCAAATTGTGGGCGGGAATTTGAATGACGGCGAGATCCATCCCCGGCGCGGTGCCGACGACGCGGGCGGTGTAGTTGCGGGTTTGATTGGCGGCGGGGGTGACGGATACGCGCAAGCGCGTGGCGCCGCGGATGACGTGGAAATTGGTGAGGATATAGCCGTTCGAGTTGATGATGAAGCCGGAGCCTTGGCCTTCCTCCGGCACCGGGCCGAAAAGCAGGCTCCATTGCTCCAGGCGGGTGGTGATGCTGACCACGGCGGGACGGACGTCGCGGTAGATCTGCATGTCGCGCAGCTCGGTGGGGCGGAACTGCGTTTGTGGCGCGGCTTCGATCAGCTTGACACGCGCGGGCCCGAAGCGCGAATGGCGGTGCAGGACGGTCGTGTAGAGAACGAAGGCGCCGGCCAGCAGCACGGCGAGCACGACGGGCCGCAGGGCGCGGGAGCCGGAATGGCGGGGCGGAAAATCGGGTGAATCAGGCATGGTTGCAGGTGCGTAGTCAGGCATGCGATTGGGGTTCGTGTGGGTTGCGTGCGGTATGGCTGCCGGCGGCGGGGCCGGGCGGCCGGCCCTCAGGGTCCTCAGTAGATTTTCTTGCCCAGCGCGCTGGCGATCAACTCCACGGCCAGTTCCGCGGTGCGGTTGCGCTCATCCAAGACTGGGTTGACCTCGACCACCTCGAGTGAGAGCAGGTTATGGCTGTCGGCGATGATCTCCATCGCCAGATGGGCTTCGCGGTAGGTGACCCCGCCGCGCACCGGCGTGCCGACGCCGGGCGCGAAAGCGGCGTCAATGAAGTCCATGTCCAAGGAGCAATGGAAGCCCTCGGCGCCGTTGGTGGCGACGGCGATGGCCTCCTCCAAAACCGCGCGCATGCCGCGCTCGTCCAAGTCGCGCATGGTGGCGACCTTGACGCCGGTTTGCCGCAGCAGCCGCCGTTCCTCCGCGTCCAGGTCGTGCACGCCGACCAGGACGGTATTTTCGGCGGCGACCTTGGGAGCGAAGCCGAACAGGCCGCTCAACTCCTTGGGGCCGATACCCAGCAGGCAAGCCAGCGGCATGCCGTGGATGTTGCCGCTGGGGGTGGTCTCCGGAGTGTTGAAGTCGCCGTGGGCATCCAGCCACAGCAGCCCCGCG
>JAKAUF010000400.1 GCA_021827785.1 Acidobacteriota bacterium
TCCGGGACGTTCTTTTTGAACAGCACGGCCTGCATCAGGCCGGTGCCGTCGCGCAGGATGGGGAACAGCAGCTTGCCGCTCTCGCGCAGGTTATAGAGCCAGCCGCGGAGGCGGACTTCCTGGCCGGCGTGATCGCCGGCGTGGCGAATCTCGATGAAGGGCGGAGCGGCTTCCGAAGCCATAGACATCCATTAGACCACCGCCGGCGCTAGCCGCCGATTTGCACCATGGCGCGGCCCGGCCGGACGAAGCCGGGCTCGCCGATATGATGGCGGGCTTCCTTGCGCTCCACCGCCTCCAGGATGCGGCGGCGCAGGGCGGCGTCGCGATCCGCGCCGCTGCCGGCGCGGAGAGCGGCGGTCAGATCCCACTCGCGCAGGGAAAACAGGCAGGTGCGGATTTTGCCGTCGGCGGTGACGCGGATGCGGCTGCACTGGCCGCAAAAGGGCGAGGTGACGGGGGCGATGATGCCGATCTCGCCCGGAGCGCCGTCGGCGAAACGGAAGCGGCGCGCGGTTTCGCTGGGAGCACAGGGAATTTCCACCACCGGGTAGCTGGCGGCGAGGCGCTGCAAAATTTCCGCCATCGGCACCACCAGCTCCGGCGACCAGACGCGGCCCTCCTCCAGCGGCATGAACTCGATGAAGCGGACCACCACCTGGCCGCGGCGGGCCAGGGCGGCGAAGGCCTCGATTTCGTCGTCGTTGCAGCCACGCAGGAGGACGGCGTTGATTTTGACCGGGCCCAGGCCGGCGGCGCAGGCGGCGTCAATGCCGGCCATGACGCGCGCGAATCCGTTCTTGACGCGGGTGATGCGGGCGAATTTTTCCGGCTGCACGCTGTCCAGGCTGATGGTCACGCGGCGAATGCCGGCGGCGCGTAGGCTTTCGGCCTGCTCCGCCAATAGGTGCCCGTTGGTGGTGAGGGCAATATCCTCGAGCTGCAGATCCTGGAGGCGGGTGGCGAAGGCGGCCAAGCCGGGGCGCAGCAGCGGCTCGCCGCCGGTCAGGCGGATTTTGCGAATGCCGAGCGCCGCGAAGGCGCGGGCGATGGCTTCCAGGTCCTCCCAGGACAGCTCGCCCGGCGGCTGGGCGCTTTCCTCGCCGGCGCGGCAGTAGACGCAGCGGTAGTTGCAGCGCGCGGTGACGGAAAGGCGCAGGTCGTGAATCTCGCGCTGGTGGCTGTCGCGCATGGAGTTATGGCTGGAAACTTCAAGCTCAGGTTCACGGCCCGGCGGCCGCGCCCGTCCCGGTCATTCGGGCGGCGATTCCGGGGCGTGCAGGCCCAGGCTTTTCATTTTGCGATAGAGATGGCTGCGCTCCAACCCGAGAACCTCGGCGGCGCGGGTCATGTTGCCGCCGTTTTCCTCCAGCTTGCGAAGAATGTATTCCCGCTCGTAATGGACGCGGGCTTCATGCAGGGTGGCGAACTCGGCGCGGGCGCGGGGGCGGGAGCCGCGGAACAGCAAGGGCGGAAGATGGCGGCGCTCGATGACGCGGGCGGCGGGATTGAGAATGACCACCCGCTCGATGACGTTGCGCAGTTCGCGGACATTGCCCGGCCAGTTGTAGGCGGCCAAGGCGGCGACGGCATCGGCGGCGATCTCCTTGCATTTCCGCCCGTAGGCGGCGGCGAACTCATGCAGAAAATGGCCGGCCAGCAGCGGAATGTCCTCGCGGCGCTCGCGCAGAGGCGGAACATAAAAGGGGATGACGTTGAGGCGGTAGAAGAGGTCCTCGCGGAAGTTGCCGCGCGCGATCTCTTCTTCCAGGTTTTTATTGGTGGCGGCGATGACGCGGGCATCCACGGCGACGGCGTCATGCGAGCCGAGGGGATGGAAACGCCCCTCGTCCAATGCGCGCAGAACCTTGGACTGGGTTTTCAGGCTCATATCGCCGACTTCGTCCAGAAACAAGGTGCCGCCGTCGGCGCGGCTGAACTTGCCCAGCTTGGCTTCGGCGGCGCTCGGAAACGCGCCGCGCAGATGGCCGAAGAGTTCACTCTCGATCAATTCTTCGGGAATGGCGGCGCAGTTGACCTCGACGAAGGCCCGCTCGGCGCGTTCGCCGCGGGCATGGAGGGCGCGGGCGACCAGCTCCTTGCCGGCGCCGCTTTCGCCATAAATCAAGACGCGGCCGTTGGTGCCGGCCATCACGCCGATCTGTTGGCGCAGGGCGCGCACCGGAACGCTGTTGCCGACCAGTTCGGCGCTGGCCGCGAACTGGCGGCGCAGTTCCAGGTTTTCATGCTGTAGCCGGCGCTGGTCCAGCGCGTGGCGGACGGCCAGCAGGGTGCGCTCGACGCTGAGCGGCTTTTCCAAAAAGTCGAAAGCGCCGAGCTTGGTGGCGCGGACGGCGGCTTCGATGGTGCCGTGGCCGCTGATGACAATGACGGCGGGGGCCGGGCCGCCGTTGGCGGCGCGCAGTTGGCTGAGCAGCTCCAGGCCGTCCATGTCGGGCAGCCAAATATCCAGCAGGACCAAATCGCAGCGGCGCTCGGCGACGATTTGCCGGCAAGCGGCGGCGTCGGCGGCGGTGAGGGTGGCGAAGCCTTCATCGCGCAGAACCCCGGACAGGGATTCGCGAATGCCCTGTTCGTCGTCCACAATCAGGATGGTTTCCTGCCCCACGCGCGTCCCAGCGATTTCCACGATCTCCCCGGCGGCGATGTTTCCGGGCTGCCCGATGGCGTTCGCGCCGGCCGGCGGCCGCTGCTTGCCCGCCGCTACCGCCCGGCGGCAGGCGCGCAATCCGCGGACTGCCCCCAGTTGGGCGGCCGGCCCGCCTCTGGTTGTTATGATACCTGCGTGCTGGCTTTTCTTGCCGCCGCGCTGCTCGCGCTCTCCTCATTGACCGGTGCGGGCCCCAGTCCCGCCTTGGGCGTGGCGTCCGGCGTCCCCAACAGGCGGGGCTGGGCAGCGCTTATGCGCGCGGCCGGGCCGCAACATTTGACCGCGCCGCCGCCCGCGCGGCGGCAAAGCCGCACGCAGAACAACCTGCGGCTGCTGCGCTGGCTGGCGGACCATGGCAGCGCGCAGGGCGCCTATGGGCTGGGAGTGGCCTATGACCAGGGGCGCGGGGTCCGGCAGAGCTATGCGCGGGCGGCGCATTGGTATCGCATCGCGGCGCAGCGCGGCTGGGCCAAGGCGCAGCTGAGCCTGGCCGTGATGTACCAATTGGGCCAGGGCGTGGCGCGCAGCAATGCCCAGGCGGTGAAGTGGTACCGGCGCGCGGCCCAGCAGGGGCTGGCGGATGCGCAGGCCAGCTTGGCCGCGCTCTACGCCGCCGGCGAGGGCGTGGCGAAAAACATCCCCGCCGCCAAACGCTGGTACCGGCGGGCGGCGCGGCAAGGTTCCGCCGACGCCCAGCTCAATCTAGCGGAATTGGAAATCGGCCCGCCGCCAGGCCGGGATTACCGCGACGCGGCGCTTTGGTTGCGGCGCCTGGCGCGCGGCGGCAATGCCCTGGCGCAGCGCTGGCTGGGCGATTTGTATGCCGCGGGACATGGCGTGCCGCGGAATCCCCGGCGCGCCTATCTTTGGTACTGGCTGGCGGGACGGCAAAGCAAAACCGCGGCGGCGCGCGCGCGGGAATTGGGACAGCGGCTGAGCGCGGCGCAGCGCCGCGCGGCGCGCCGCGAAGCCCAGGCGATCTTGGCGCCACGCAAATAGGCAAAGAAGCCCTGACCAGCTGCCGACCGAAACCCCGGAACGAAACCTCTCGCCATCCCTAAATGAACTCGGGGCCGCCACGCCATAAGCGCGGCGGCCCCGTATGGCGCGGCTGGCCGCTTAGAGCTTCGGCGCGGCCGGAGCCCCGCCAAAGTAGGCGGAGTTCAAATGCGCCGGATGGGCGGCGGAGATGGCTTGAATTTCCTGGCGCACCTTTTGGTTGACCAGCGCTTTTTCAATCTTCGACTGCACCGACGCTAGCGGCTGGGTCTTGCGCGCCTGCACCTGCACGATGTGGTAGCCGAAGCGGGATTTGAACGGCGCGCTGACCTGGCCGGGTTGGAGCGACCAAACGACCTTATCGAAGGAGGGAACGGTTTGGCCGTGGTTGATATAGCCCAGTTCCCCGCCCTTGTTTTTGGAGCCGGGATCGTCGGAGTAGCGCTTCGCCAAGGCGGAAAAATGCTGGCCGGCTTTCAGCTTGGCGGCGATGCGGTCAATCAGCGCCTTAGCTTCGGCGGGCGTGCGCTTGCTCTGGGCGTTCGGGGTCGCGGTGTCGGTGATGAGAATGTGCCGAACTTTGACCTGCTCGAAATCCTGCTGATGCGCCTGGTAAAACGCCGAGATCGCCGCCGGGCTGGGATGCGCCTCGGAAACCAGATGGGCGATGAGGGCCTGGGCCAGCGCGTTCTCCCGCATCAGCCGCAGATGCGCCTGAAAGCTCGGGTCCTGGTCCAGGCGCTGGGCGCGGGCGGCTGCATCCAGCGCCAGGATGTGAGCGTATTGCTCGGCCACGGCGCGCTTGTTGGACTCGGCCTGCTCCCGGACCTGGTCTGGCAGCCCGGCGATCAGAGCGTCAAACTCGCCCGCGGTGACATGGGTGGACCCGACCGTCATGACGACGGTGCTGGGCGTAGTAGCTGGGGCGGCCGGAGTTGCGGAAGGCGTGGTCTGGGCGCCCAGGGCCAGGACCGAGACCGCAAAAGCCGCTGCGGCCGGCAGGGCCAGACGGCGGGCAATGGAACGGATGCACATCTGCCTATTGAAGCATGGAAACGGGGTCGCGTTGGCGGCCGCGCCCAGAGTAGGGGTGATTAGGGGCTTCCACCTAGCCCACCCGTTGCGCCCCCCGTCCCACCTTCTCCGTTGCCAGCGCACCAGTAGGGCTAGCCGTCCTCGGCTGCCCAGCGAAGCTGCCGCCCCGGCTGCCTATCCCGCGCGGGCGAAAGCCGGACAGGCGAGGACGCCCATCCCACTTTCTCCGCTGCGAGCGCACCAGTAGGGTAGCCGTCCTCGGCTGCACAGCGAAGCTGCCGTCCTCGGCTCCCAGTCCCGCGCGGCCTGCGGGCCGCTGCGGCAATGTTCACGCGGTGCGGGGCTGGAACCAGCCGTTTTCGACTCTTTGCCAGCCGATGTGGGCGTAGTAGTCCGTCGCCGTGACGGCGGCGCGCAGGATGAACTCCACCTGGGGATTGCCTTCCGTCGCGCGGCGCAGCAACTCCCTGCCGATGCCGGTCTTTTGATAGTTCGGGTCCACCGCCAAATCGCAGATATAACCGTGATAGGCGCCGTCGGTCCATCCCCGCAGCAGGCCGACCAGGCGGTCGCCATCCCAAGCGGTCCAGATCAAATTGGCGCGTTCAAACATTTGGCGAATGCGCGGGAGATCGTCTACCGGGCGGCGCAGCGGCGCGGCTTGATACAGAGCGATGACGGCATCCAGGGCGGGCGGCTGGCCGGAACGGTAGGTAATCATAGGGGGACAGAATACCAACGGTTGGGGCAGCGCAATTCGGCGGCGCATCACCCGCGGCCGCCCGCGGCCCCAGCCCGGCGAGTCGCGCCCGCGCTAGCGCCGTCCGGCGGCGCGGGCGGCGGCGGTGGCCAGTTCGTCGGCGCGATTATTGTCGGCGTGGCCGGCGTGGCCCTTCACCCAATGCCATTCGACCTGGTGCGGCTGAAGAGCTAAGTCCAGCGCCTGCCACAGGTCCTGGTTCTTGACCGGCTCCTTGGCAGCGGTGCGCCAGCCGTTGCGCTTCCATTGCCGCATCCATTGCGTGATGCCCTGGCGGACGTACTGCGAGTCGGTGACGACGGCAACAGCGCAGGGGCGCTTCAGGGCTTCCAGACCGGAGATGACCGCGGTCAGTTCCATGCGGTTGTTGGTGGTGGCGGGATCGCCGCCGGAAGCTTCCTTGAACTGATCGCCGCAGCGGAGGATATACGCCCAGCCGCCGGGGCCGGGATTGCCCAGGCAGGCCCCATCGGTGATCAGCGTGACGGCGGATTTGGATGCGGCGGGCATGGGAGACGGAAACGGGAGCTTGAATTTGGCGGGCCGGGCGACCAACTCGGCTGCGGCGCGCCCGCGCCCGAGGAGTTGCGTGCCGGCACGGGCTAGGCCAAGGCGCGGGTGATGAGCGCGTCCACGTGGCGCAGATGGCGGTTGAGGTCGAAGGCGGCGGCGATGGTTTCCTTGGGCACGCGGCCGGAAATTTCCGGATCGGCTTCGATCAGGCCGCGGAAATCGGCGCCGGTGCGCCAGCTTTCCATGGCGTGCTTTTGCACCAACCGATAGGCGTCCTCGCGGGACATGCCGGATTCGGCCAGATCCAGCAGCAACTGGCCGGAAAAAACCAAGCCGTGCGTGGATTCCAAATTGGCGCGCATGCGCTCCGGATAGGCGACCAGCTTCTCGACGATGTTGCTCATCTTGGCCGTCATGTAGTCCAGCAGGATGCAGGAATCGGGCAGGATGACGCGCTCCACGGAGCTGTGGCTGATGTCGCGCTCATGCCAGAGGGCAATATTTTCCAGCGCCGCCTGAGCGTTGGCGCGGACCACGCGGGCCAAACCGGAGATCTGCTCGCAGGTCACCGGGTTGCGCTTGTGCGGCATCGCCGAGGAGCCCTTTTGCCCGGCGGCGAAATATTCCTCCGCCTCGCGCACCTCGGTGCGCTGGAGATGCCGAATCTCGATGGCAATTTTGTCCAGCGTGGAAGCGGCGATGGCCAGGGCGCAGAGAAAGGCGGCGTGGCGGTCGCGCTGGATCACCTGGTTGCTGACCGGCGCGGGCTCCAGGCCCAGGCGGCGGCAGATTTTGGCTTCGACGTCGGGGCCCAGATGGGCATAGGTCCCGACGGCGCCGCTGATTTTGCCTACGCGCAGATCCTCGGCGGCGGCGGCCAGGCGCTGGAGGTTGCGGCGGTTTTCCTGATGCCAAATGGCGAACTTCAGGCCGAAGGTGATCGGCTCGGCGTGGATGCCATGCGTGCGCCCGACCATGACCGTGGCGCGGAACTCCTGCGCGCGGCGGGCCAGGATGGCGCCCAGCTTTTCCAAGCCCTGGCGCAGCAGCGCGGCGGCGGCGCGGATTTGCAGCGCCTGGGCCGTGTCCACCACGTCGTTGGAGGTCAGGCCGTAATGCAGGAAGCGGGCTTCGGGCCCGACTTTTTCCGCCACCGCGGTGGTGAAGGCGATGACGTCGTGGCGGACTTCGGCTTCAATGGCGTGGATGCGCTGGAGGTCGAAGCCACCGCGCTGGCGGATGGCGCGGGCCGCTTCGGCGGGAATCATGCCCAGTTCGGCTTCCACTTCCGCCGTGGTGGCTTCGACTTCGAGCCATTGCTCGAAGCGAAATTGCTCGGACCAAATGCGGCCCATCTCGGGTCGGGTATAGCGGGGAATCATGGGGAATCTCCGATGATAACAGCCGAACCATCGCCGATTTGGCGGCCGATCCGGGGGCCGGCCTTCCGGCCGTTCTGGCGACCGGTCTGGCGCCGCCCGCCGCATGGCTCCGCGACTTACCCGCGCCCCGACTTGCGATGGGCGCAGGGGCGCCGCCCCGCTTACGCGGCGCCGAGGACCGCGCCGCTCGCCTTGCCCAAGCGTGCCGCGGCGCTCTCCCCGGGAGCGCCGGCGTCCTGTAGCGCCGGCACCTTGGAGCGCCGGCATCTTGCCGGGCGCGCCGCTGGGCCCGGCCTCGCGGCCGGCGGCGGTCTCCCACGGTCCAGGTCGAGGAAGCGGAGCACCACGCAGCGACGGGCACGGCTCGGCGCCGGCGGGGCGCGCCCGGCGGCGCGGTACTGGGCCCCCGTACGGTGGCCGGGAGGGGCCGTTCCGGTTTAGGATGCCGATGTGAGCCTGATTACGCTGACCACTGACTTCGGCTTTTCCGATCCTTACGTTGGGGCGATGAAAGGCGTGATCGCCAGCATCACTCCCGAGGCGCGCATCCTCGACCTGTGCCACGGCGTCGCGCCCTTCGACTTGCTGGACGGAGCGTATACGCTGGCGCAGGCGTACAGCTATTTCCCGGCGGACACGATCCACGTGGTGGTGGTGGATCCCGGGGTAGGAACGCCCCGGCGGCCCATCCTGGCGCGGGCGGGCAATCATTATTTCATCGCTCCGGACAACGGCGTGCTGTCGCTGGTCTACGACCGCGAGGAATCCGTCACGGTGCGGCACATGACGGCGACGCATTATTTTCTGCCGCAGGTGGCGGAGACGTTCCATGGCCGGGACATCTTTGCGCCGGCGGCGGCGTGGCTGGCCAAGGGCGTGGAGTCGGACAATTTTGGGGACGAGATCAAGGATTTCATCCGCTTCACGCTGCCCAAGCCGCGGAAGGATGCGGACGGCGTCCACGGCATCGTGCTGAAGACCGACCGGTTCGGCAATTTGATTACGAACCTGCGGCGCGAGGATCTGCCCGAGCTGAAGGCGCCGGCGGAGTTGCAGTTGACGGTGGGGAACGCCACCGTGACCGCGCTGCGGTCGGACTACGAGGAGCCGGCGGCGGGGCGGCTGTTCGCGCTGTGGGGTTCGGCGGGGTATTTGGAGGTCTCCGCGCACAAGGCCTCGGCGGCGAGACTGGCCGGCGCGGAGCGCGGCGCGGAGGTCGTGGTTAAGGCGTAACGGCGGGCCTCGCATTCCGTCGAGCCCGGCGCCAGCGGAGCGCGGCAGCCGCGATACCGGCGGCGACATTGGAGCTGCCGCGCGGCCCTGCCGCCGTCGCGCCTCATGGACCCGCCGGCTCGGCAGCCCCTGGGGGCGCGGGCCGCTGGCCCGCCGCAGGGTTCAGGCAGGCTGCCCGCGCCCCCAAAGCGCATCCATTCTCCGGCGCAGCCTGCGCCTTGACCTAAGGCACGGACCACCCCGGGGCCGCGTCGCCCCTGCTGCACCGAGGCCGCCTCCCGACGTAATCGGCGCTGCGCCCGCCAGAACCTGGGCGGCTGAGCCGCCCTGGGCTACACTGCGGCGTGGGGCAAACGGGCGTCAACACCGTAATCATCGCCGGCGGCGGCACTGGGGGGCATTTGATTCCCGGGCTGGCGGTGGCGCGCGAGTTGGTGGCGCGCGGGGTGCGGCGCATCGTTTTCGTGGGCACGGCGCGAGGCGTGGAGCGGACGCTGGTGCCGGCGGCGGGCTTTGATTTGGAGCTGATCGAGGTCGGCGGTCTGAAGCAGGTGGGCTGGCGGAAGACCTGGCGTACGCTGCGCGCCCTGCCCAAAGCGGTGAGCCAGTGCCGGCGGATTCTGCGCGCAACGGCGGCGCCGGTGGTGCTGGGCATCGGCGGCTACGCCAGCGGGCCGATGCTGCTGGCGGCGGCGCGGGCAAAGCGGCGGGTGGTGCTGCTGGAAATCAATGCCCGAGCGGGCCTGGCGAACCGGCTGGCGGCGCGCTGGGCGGATGCGGCGGCGGTGGCCTTTCCGGAGACGGCGCGGCAGTTCCGGCGCGGCGTGGTCACCGGCGTCCCGGTGCGCGAGGCATTTTTCGCCGCGGCGGACCAGGCGCCGGAATCCCCGCCGTTGGTGTTGGTCTTCGGCGGCAGCCAAGGCGCCCGGGCTATCAACCTGGCCATGGTGGAGGCGGCGCGCATCTGGAATGCCAAGGGATTGGGAATCCGGGCGATTCATCAGACCGGAGGGGGTGAATATAATCGAGTGCTGGGGTTGTATCGGCAAGCAGGAGTGGAAGTTGCGGCGGCCGGCGGCGCCGGCGAAGCGGCGCGCGGAAAGGGCGACCCAACGGTGACGACGACGGAAATCACAGTGCGGCCGTTCATTGACGACATGGCCGGAGCCATGGCGGCGGCGGCGCTGGTGGTCTGCCGCAGCGGGGCGAGCACGCTGGGCGAGCTGGCGGCGGCGGGGCGGGCGGCGGTGCTGATTCCCTTCCCCGGCGCCGCTGACGACCACCAACTGCGCAACGCCCGAACATATGAGTCGGCCGGCGCGGCGGCGGTCTTGGAGCAAAAAGATTTGAGCGGCGCGCGGCTGGCGGCGGAAATCGAAGGCCTGCTGGCGGCGCCGGAGCGGCGCGCGGCGATGGCCGCGGCGGTGCGGCAATGGGCGCGGCCCGGCGCCGCGGCGGCGATCGCGGATTTGGTGCTGGAGGAAGCGGCGGGCGGGGCGCAGGCGGCCGCGCGCGGCATGGAACGACAGGCGGAAACGCAACGATGATGCACTTTTCCCAGGCGCGGCGGGTTCATTTTGTCGGCATCGGCGGCATCGGCATGAGCGGCATCGCCGAAGTGCTGCTGACGCTGGGTTGGCCGGTCAGCGGCAGCGATCTGAAACCGTCGCCGGTCACCGATCGGTTGGCGCGGCTGGGGGCCCGCATTTACTTCGGCCACGCCGCCGAGAACGCCGACGGCGCCGAGGTCGTCGTCGTCTCCAGCGCCGTGGCGGCGGACAACCCCGAGGTGTTGGCGGCGCGCGCGCACAAGGCGCCGGTGATTCCGCGGGCGGAGATGCTGGCGGAACTGATGCGGCTGAAGTTCGGCATCGCGGTCGCCGGCATGCACGGGAAAACCACCACGACCTCGATGATCGCGCACCTGCTGGCGGCGGGCGGCCTGGACCCGACCGTGGTCGTCGGCGGGCGCGTGGACGCGCTGGGGTCAAATGCGCGGCTGGGCAAATCGGAATATTTGGTGGCGGAAGCGGATGAAAGCGACCGGTCGTTTTTGTCCCTGTCGCCCATTCTGAGCGTGATCACCAATCTGGACCGGGAACATTTGGACTGCTACCGCGACCTGGAGGACATTCAGTCGGCTTTCGTCGCCTTCGCGCAACGGGTGCCGTTCTATGGCGCCGTGCTGATCGGCGGGGATGAAGCGGCGGCGCGGGAAATCCTGCCGCGCATCCAGCGGCGGGTGCTGACCTACGGCTCCGAGGCGGGCAACGAGCTGCGGGTCAGCGACCTGCGCCTGGAGCCCTGGGCGGTCGAGTTCAGCCTGAGCGCAACGCCGGCGGCGGCGGAGTTCTTCCAGGCGGCGGCGCAGCAGCCCTGCCCGCAGGAGCTGGGCCGCTTCCGCCTGAAGACGCCGGGCCGCCACAACGCCCTGAACGCGACCGCCGCGGTGGCCGCGGGGCTGCTGCTGGGCTGCGAGCTGGAGACGATCCGCGCGGCGATCGCCGAGTTCGGCGGCGTGGACCGGCGCTTCCAGCGCAAGGGCGTGGTCGGCGGCGTGACCGTGGTGGACGACTACGGCCATCATCCCACGGAGATTGCGGCGACGCTGGCCGCGGCGCGAAGTTGCGGATTTGGCCGCATCGTCATGATCTTCCAGCCGCACCGGTACACGCGAACGCAGAAGCTGCACCAGGAGTTCGTGCGGGCGCTGGCGGCGGCCGATCAGGTGATCTTGCTGGACATTTATCCCGCCAGCGAAGCGGCGATCCCCGGCGTCACCTCGGCCGGACTGGTCGCGGATTTGCAGGCGGCGGGCGTGGCGGCGGAATATGCCCCCAACGCCGCGGCGGCGGTGGCGCGGGCGATCGAGCTGGCGGCCCCCGGCGACGTGATCCTGACGCAGGGGGCGGGCAACGTTTCGGCCCTGGCGGAGAAGCTGCTGGCGGGACTGAAACTGCGGCCCACGGCGGTGGCGCAGGCGGCGGCGCGGCGCGGATAGGGTGGTGCGGGCGCCCGCGGCGGGAACGCGATTTCCGCCGCTGCCCGCGGAAACATTGCACATATGCCGAAGCGGCCAGCATCCGATGCCCCGACGCGAGACGACGAGAGTCCGTCGCGCGCGGCGGCGCCCGAGGAGTTGGACGCCTCCAGCGGCGCCGGCGCCGAAGACGCGGGCGGCGGCTATCGGCGGCGCACGCGCCCGGTGCGGGTGCGGCAGCGGCGGGAAGCGGCAATCGCCGCCCGCTTGGTCCGGGGGCTGCGGATTCTG
Organism: Acidobacteriota bacterium; assembly: GCA_021827785.1. Taxonomy (GTDB): domain Bacteria; phylum Acidobacteriota; class Terriglobia; order Terriglobales; family SCQP01; genus JAKAUF01. The sequence continues at coordinate 11,865 of JAKAUF010000400.1, forward strand.
TGGCCGCTGTGGGCGGTCTTGGTGGTGGCGTGGGTCATCTACCAGGTGGCGACGACTAGCCCCGCCTTCGTGCTGAACGGTTCGCGCGATATTGCGGTCTCCGGAGCCCCGATGGTGCGCCGGTCCGCGGTGCGCTCAATCTTCGCGGCGGATGTCGGGCGCAATATTTATTTCATTCCGCTGGCGGCGCGTGAGCAGGCGCTGGAAAAGCTCCCTTGGGTGCGGCGCGCGGCGGTGCTGCGGATCTGGCCGGATCATCTGCGCGTGCAGTTGCGGCAGCGCAAACCGGTGGCGTTCGCGCGCCGGGGCACGCATCTGATGCTGATTGATACGAAGGGCGTTCTGCTGCCCCTGCCGCCGCGGGCGCAATATCAGTTTCCGGTGCTGACCGGCCTGAAACCCGGCCCCGGCGCGCGAGCGGACCGCCAGGCGCAGGTGGCGCAGTTCTTGGCGGTGGAAAACGCGCTGGCGCCCGCTGGGGTGGACGCCAGGATTTCCGAGGTGAACGTGGCCGACCCGGCCGACACCGTCCTTTCGTTGCCGCAGCGGGATGGGGAGACGATCCGCCTGGAATTGGGCAATCAGGATTATTTGGCGCGGTACCGCCTGTTTGCCGCGCACATCGCCACCTGGCGGTCGGAGTATCCGAATCTGCGCTCGGTGAACCTGCGCTATCCCGGGCAGGCGATTTTGGATTCCGGGCAGAACGGCACGGCGCGCAAGCGAACGCGATAAGGCGCACAGTTCGCATGGCCGCGGGCGCCGCCGGCGCGGAACCAATGGCCGCCGCCGCGAGCGGCGGCGTGGAACCGGGGGAAACGCATGGTAAGTTGAAGGTTATCCCTGCTTCCACGCCCATGCCGCCCGCCGCACCGTTGGCCGTACTCGACCTCGGCACCGCCAAGACCGTGCTGGCGGTCTGCGAGGAGCGCGATGGCGCGCTGTATTACCTGGCGCATGGCGAGGTCGAATCGCGCGGCTTGCGTAAGGGCCAAGTGGTTCAGCTGGACTTCGCCACCGAGGCGGTAAGGGAAGCCGCGGCGGTAGTCGAGGCGCAAACGGGCTTCCCGCTGGAACGCGTGTTTCTTAGCCTGACCGGAGCCCAGCCCATGGCGCTGGCCAGCCAAGCCGGGGTGGCGCTGGCGTCGCGCAGCCGGGAGGTGACGCGGGACGACGCGCGGCGGGCGCTGGAGCTGGCGCGGGACCTGGACCTGCCCAGCGACCGGGAAATGCTGCATGTGCTGCCGCAGGAGTTCGTGCTCGATGGCCAGGGCGGAGTGCGCGACCCGGTGGGCATGCTGGCCAGCCGCCTGGAGGCGCGCGTCTTCATCCTCACCGTGGCGGCGGTGGCGCAGCACAATGCCGTGCTGGTGGCCAACCGCGCCGGCCTGGAGGTGGAAGAGATCATCTTCGCGCCGCTGGCTTCGGCGGAGATTTTGCTGAAGGCCGAAGACCGGGAGATGGGCGTCGCCGTGGTGGACATCGGGGCGGGCTCGACCAGCCTGATGGCCTACCTGCACGGCGCGCCGTTCCACGCCACCGCCATTCCGGTCGGCGGCGAGCACTTCACCAACGACTTGGCCATCGCGTTCAACATCCCTCGCGAAGAGGCCGAGCGGATCAAACTGGCGTTCGGCTATGCCACCGCCGCGGACATCAATGACGCCACGCTGGTGGAAACGCCCAGCCTGGCGGGGCGGCCGGCGCGAGCGCTGCCGCAGCGGCGGATCTGCGAATGCCTCGAGAGCCGGGCGCGGGAACTGACGCAACTGCTGCGCGACGATTTGACCCGCGCGGGCTTGCTGCGCGGCCTGGGCGCGGGGATTTATTTGACCGGCGGCGGCGGCAAACTGGCGGGGTTCGCGGAATTGCTGGAAGAAGGGCTGGAGATGCCGGTGCGAATGGTGGCGCCGG
>JAKAUF010000421.1 GCA_021827785.1 Acidobacteriota bacterium
CGTGCGAGAGCGCGATCCGCTGGAGCAGCTCCAGCGACGCGTCGTTCTCGAGATAGCCGTCGCGCAGGAAGCCGCAATGGCCGCTGGTGGTGTATTCGCAGCCGCAGACGTCGGTGATCACGACTAGGCCGGGCGCCGCCCGCTTCAAGGCCCGGACCGCGCGCTGCACCGTGCCGCCGGCGGCGTAGGCTTCCGAGGCCAGTTCGTCCTTGGCCTCCGGCAGTCCAAACAGCAGCACCGCGTGGATGCCCAGGTCCTGCGCCGACCGCGCCTCCTCCACCAGCCGGTCCACCGACAGATGGTAGTTGCCCGGCAGCGGCTCGATCTCCCGCTTGACGCCATGGCCGGGCACGGCAAACAGGGGGAGGATGAGCCGTCCCGCGGACAATTCCGTCTCGCGCACCAGCGCGCGCAGCACGGCGTTTTGCCGCAGCCGTCTTGGTCTTTGCAGGGGAAATCCCATGGGTTCCTCTATACGCAGGCGGCGGTCCGCGTCTCCGGACGCGCGCGCGCGGAATAAAACGGAAAAATCTTGCCGCTCCGGGTCGGCGCCGGATCCCGGCGGGTGACGCGCACCATCCCCGACTGGCGCCACATCAGCACGCCGGACTCCGCCCAGGACTCCGGCGTATCCCGCCCGCGGCGCAACAGGCTCAGGAACTCCTCCACGACGGCGGCTTCGTCCATCGCGCCGAGACGGGGGCTGATCAGCAGCTGGAGCCGCGTCAACCCATCGTCATCCTCCGCCTCCATCAGCTGATAGTCGCCGCTCCTGCCGCCGAACGCGCGCGGCAGATCGTGCTCGAGGATGCGCACCAGGTCGGTGTCCACGAACGTCACCCCTTCCCCGGTGAGTTTCTCGTAACTGCGAATGTCCCCGAGGGTGACATCGAACCCGATCCCGGTGAATGGACAGGGGCAGTTGTCCGCCGCCAGTTCGCCGTAGTCCCCCATGCCGACGTTCAGCAGCAGCTTGGGAGACTCAAACAACAGCGTGGTGAACAGGTACTCATCCAGCTCGACGCCGAAATTCGGCGCCACCTCGCGGTGCGGGATGACGGCCACCGCGTCCTTGTACAAATGGCAGTGGTCGGCGTTGCGGTGCGCCTGGCCGCAGCCCGCCGCGATCACGCCGGCCTCGGAAATGCCGTACACCGGCACCGCCGCCGCGCCCGCCGCCGCGATCTCCCGCTCCTTGTGCCGGGTGAGGGGCTCGCCGGTCACCAGGAATCTGGTCCCCGTCAGGTCCAGGTTCAGGTCGGCGGCGGCGTGGCAGACGCGCACGGCGGAGGCGGCAAACGTATAGACCACGCAGCGGCCGCATTCTTGCCGGGCTTGCGCCGCCCAGCGCGCCACGCGGCCGGCGTCTTCCAAGGCGGTGAACTCCGGCTCCGCCAGCGGATTGCCGCAGGCGCGATGGATGGCGAAGATCGCGCCGACGCCCAGCCGCTTCTCCCAATCCACGCGCACCTGGTCCTCGGACACCTGGGAAAACCACCGCCGCACCGGATTGCCGATATGCGCGAAGCGCAAACTCGAGTTGATGCCCGGGGCGCCGGGGAAGATGGGAAACCAGTTGGCCACCGGCGCGGTCAGGCAGCCGTGCAAATCCAGAAGAAACGCGTCGTAGAGCGACCGCTGGTGGAGATACTCGAAATCAATGCGCACGCGCGTCCCGGCGCTGCGCGTGGCCCCGCTGCGCACCTCATACGCGCAGTGCAAGAAGGGATTGTCGAACATCGCCTCCCGGCACTGCATGCGCACGCCATTGCGCTCGACCGGCTGGACGCCCTTGAACTCGGCGACCGTGAAATAGACGCCTTCCGCCTCCAGCCGCCGCAGGGCGCCCTCCACGCCGTCCCGCTCCACCCAGCCGCGGAGATCGGCGAATCCGACCTTCCGGGACGCCAGCAGCGGCAGATAAGGACTGCGGTCATAGTGGAAGATGCCGCGTTCGGCCAAGCGCAAAAAATTGCTCTCCCGCTCCGCGCACCGCTGCTTGAGCAGCGTGCGCGCGAGCTGGATCGCTTCGCCGGGTTCGAGCCGGGCCCGGGCGAACTTTCTCAGACCGTCGAGAAAGCGAACGTATTTGCGCACGCCTGCACTCCTCGCCCCGGAACGGCATGACCGAAGGCGGCCAATGACGCCGCCTCCTGGGTTCGCCGCTGAGGGCGGGGGTGGAGCGTTGCACGTTTTGTTCCAGAAGCGCTCTGCCGTGAGATCCAACAGGCGGCCCGGCCGCACCTTCCCCGCAGTCGGGTTCTTTGCCCCTTCAGGTGCGCCAAATTCCCCACGGCAAAGGGGCAAACCGCACGGTTCTGGAAGCCGACCGAACGCCGGACCTCCAGTTTTCCGCGCTGGCCGCATCGCGCGCGCCAGGCCGGCGCGTCTCCACGCGCCCGGGTTGCCCCCCGGGCAAAAGGCGCGGCCCCTGGTCAGCGCCCGGTTCCGACCCAAAAGCGCACCCACAAGCCTCGACGCCGAGACTTCGGGTGCGCCCGAGCAACCACCGCCGGCGAGCGCCTTAGCGCTGCTGTGGCGGACCGGCGGGAGCGGGAGTTTGCTGCTGCTGGTATTGCTCCATGGTGCGTTCTTGGCGCGTCATCGCCGCCCGCATCTCATTCATCAGCCGCCGCATGGATTCCATGTTCCGCCGCTGCGCCGCGGCGTCGCGGGT
>JAKAUF010000197.1 GCA_021827785.1 Acidobacteriota bacterium
ATCTGCCCATTCCACGGCCGCTGCCGACGGCGCGGCCCGGCTGAGGGCGGCGCCCCGAGCCAACGGCGCGGCGCCCGCGATGGGCGACCGGTTAAAACACGTTCCGGATGTCCGGCCAGAACTCGGCTTCCAGGTTGAAAATGGCGGTGCCGATCAGGTCGAACTCCACGCGGCTGGCGGTCAGGCCCACGCCGCGCTGGTCATTCGGATAGTAGGTGTTGGAAGCGATCGCGGCCAGGATGGTCCCCAGCGTCGGCGCCCAGGCGAAGGTCGAGTGCCCAGTTAGGTCGCTGCGCACGATGAACGTGCGGTCCACGGCGTACAGGAACCGCGAGGCGAACGAATGGCTCTCGCCCAGGCGGAAATAGCGCGGATCCTCATGGAACCACACCGGGAAAACATAATCACCCCAGAACCCGGAATCGTCGGCGTCAATCTGCGCCGAGGCAAAGCATTTCATGTAGCCGCCAAAGCCCGGCCCATAGCCGCAATAGCCGTTCGACGTGTGCTCGAACAGCGTCTCCAAGCCGCCCATCGCCAGCCCTTGCCAGTCATAGGTCTCGCTGAACATGGCGTCGAATTTTTGCTTCGGCGTCATCGGCGGCACCGTTTTCAAGTAGGAGACTTCATAGGCGGGGATGACGTAGAACAAATGCCCCGGCGAATACTTCGGCCCTTTTCCCGCGCCATAGGTCAGGCGCACCTTGCCCTTCTTCTCGACTTTCTGTTTCCCCTTCTGGCTCTGGTCCGCATCCTGCGCCATGGCCTGCGCGGAGAACACCGGGTAAGCAAACGCCGCCAGGCGGGGCGGGGCCGGCGCGAAAGGCGAGCGCCGCAGAAGCGCAATGGATGGCAGCCGCCGCGCCAAGTAGGCGCCCGTCAGTGGCGCGCCGTCCAACGCGCCGCTCGCTCCCGCTGCCGCCCGTTCCCGGCGGGAACGCACGCGCGCGACTCCCCCCGAGGCGGCGAACGCCGGCAGCGCCAACAATAGCGCCACACCCCCCGCGGAAACAACAATTTTGGCTCGCAGACGGCTGTTGCTACCCCTGCCGCCCGGCAACATCACCGGATGTGGCTGCACATAGTCACTATAAACCGCCCGCCGCGCCGCCGCTGGCGAAAATCGCTAGCGCGCGCTCCCCGCCCATGGTTCTGGGGCAAAGTGCCCGGATGCAAGCCCTCATCCATTGCGACTCTCCGCTGCGCCTCGATGGTCATCGCTCGCGCCCCGCGAGGCGGCGCCCGGCCGAGTTGCTGTCAGTGCCGTTCGCATCCACCTGGGCAATCGCGCCGCAACCAACGCACGGGCTGGCGGCGGCAAGGCCGCACCGGCCGGGCATGCATGCCGCGCCCGCGACTCGCTGACCGTTCGCAGCGGTCGCGCAGTTTGCACCGGGGGCAAGGTCGTTGCGCAAAGGCCGCGACCCGCCCGCCGCGCGGCCCGCGGCGCCGGCGTCCCCGCCGGCCTTCGCGCGGAGCGCCCCGCCGCACCGGTCCAGCCCTAACCGTATCCAAACGTACGAACCAGCGAAGTCAAATTACTGGTCCCCCGTCCAGGTGCGGCGCCGAAACAGGAGTTGTAGCCTCAATCCGAGGGCAGATTGGCGCAATGAGGCCAATTCCGCGGAGCAACAACGGCGCCACTGCGGCGGCCACGACGGAGCTGGACTACCGCCAATTGTTCGAGTCGGCGCCGGGGCAATACCTGGTGCTGACGCCGGAACTGAACATCGCCGACGCCAGCGAAGCCTATCTCCGCGCGACCATGACGCGGCGCGAGGACGTCGTCGGCCACAACCTTTACGACGTTTTTCCAGACAACCCCGATTCCAGCGATCACTCCGGCAGCCGCGAACTCGCCGCCTCGTTGCAACGCGTCTTGCGCGATCGGGAACCGGACTTTCTGCCGGTGCAGCGCTACGATATCCGCCGGCCGGCGAACGCGGGCGGAGGTTTTGAAGTCCGCTATTGGAGCCCCTGCAATCTGCCCATCCTGCATTCTGACGGCCGCCTGCGCTGCATACTGCACTGCGTGGAAGACGTCACCAGCTTCGTTCGCCTGCTCCATGAACAGCCGGGCGAGAGCGGTGACTTTGCCGCCAGCACGGAGATGGGCCACTTCGCCATGGCGCGCTTGGCGCGGGGGCTGGAACGGCACGTCGCCGAGCGCACCGCGGAATTGGCGGCCGCGAATGAAAAACTGGCGCACGAGCTGGAGGAGCGGCAGCGGCTGGAGGAACAGTTCCGCCAGGCGCAAAAGATGGAGGCTGTGGGACGGCTGGCGGGTGGCGTGGCGCATGATTTCAATAACCTGCTCACGGTCATCCAAGGCTATGGCGAGGCCCTGCTGGCCGGGGAGTCCGACCAGCGGCGGCGGCACAAGTTGGAACAGATGCTGCGCGCCTCCGACCGCGCCGCCGGGCTGACGCGGCAACTACTGGCCTTCAGCCGCCAGCAGATCCTGCAGCCGCGCGTTCTGGACCTCAACAACGTGGTGGCGGACACCAGCGCCATGCTGCGGCGGGTCATCGGCGAGGACGTGGAACTGGCCACCGCCCTGGCGCCGGATTTGGGAAACGTGAAAGCCGACGCCGGACAGCTGGAGCAGGTTCTGATGAACCTGGCGGTCAATGCCCGCGACGCCATGCCCAGCGGCGGCCGGCTGACCATCGAAACCGCCAACGTCGAGCTGGACGCCGCCTTCGGCAGCCGGCGCGGCTTCACGGTCCAGCCGGGTCCGCATGTCATGCTGGCCGTCACCGACACTGGAGTCGGCATGAGCGCCGCGACCCGCCAGCGCATCTTCGAGCCATTCTTTACCACCAAGGACGTCCACCGGGGCACGGGCTTGGGCCTGGCGATGGTCTACGGCGTCGTGCGGCAATCGGGAGGCAGTATTTGGGTCTATAGCGAACCGGGACAAGGGGCATGCTTCAAGATCTACCTGCCCCGCGTGGATGAGAACGCCGAACCGTCGGAATGCCCGCTACCGGCGGCGGCCGCCCGCGGCGGCGCCGAAACCGTCCTGCTGGTGGAAGACGAAGAGGATCTGCGTGAGCTGGTGCGCTCGACGTTGGAGGAACACGGCTATCAGGTGCTGGCCGCCAGCGGCCGCGACCAGGCGCTGCAATTGCTGGGAGACGCCGCCAACCCGGTGGATCTGCTCCTGACGGATTTGGTCATGGCGGGCAAGAACGGGCGGGAGTTGGGCGAAGAGGTGCGCAGCCAGCTTCCGGCAACCAAGATCGTCTATATGTCCGGCTACACCGACGATGTCGTGGTCCGGCGCGGGGTCATCGAAGCCGGCATGCCCTTCCTCCAGAAGCCCTTCCGCCCGGCCGATTTGCTTTGCAAGCTGCGTCGCGTGCTGGACGGCGGCGACTAGCGCCGCCGCGGCGGCACGGGCGCATAATCGCTGCGGTAGGCGCCGAGTCGGCGCGTGCGCGCCGGTTCCGGCGCGGCCTGGTCGGTTTGGGCGCCATGAATGCAGGCATGGACGTGGACCGCGCATCGCTGGAGACCCCAGCCGGAAGGATATGGTTAGCCGCGGATGAACACGGCCTGCGGCGGGTGGAGTTTCCGCCCCACCCTGGACGGAGTTCTCCGCCTCCGCCCCTCGCGGCTACCGCCGCGGAATCCTCCGCCGGCGCATCCCACCCCGCCGCGGCGCGCCGCATCCTCGCCGCCGCCTGCGATCAGCTGGGGGAATATTTCGCCGGCCGCCGCACTGATTTCGATCTGCCGCTTGCGTCCCAGGGCACGGCGTTCCAGTTGCGCGTATGGGCGGAACTGCGGAGCATTCCCTATGGCCAAACCATCAGCTACGGCGAACTCGCGCGGCGCGTCGGCCGGCCGCGCGCGGCCCGCGCCGTGGGCGCGGCCAATGGCGCCAACCCCATCCCCATCATCGTTCCCTGCCACCGCGTCATCGGCGCCGACGGAAGTTTGACCGGTTTCGGCGGCGGCCTGGCCATCAAGGCGCGCCTGCTGGCCCTGGAATCCGGCCAGCGCGGATTCCTCCCGGGCTAGGCCCGCCGCTCCGGTATCCGGCCCGCTCCGCTTTGCGACCTGCGCCGCTTTGCGGCTAGGGCTGCGCGGCGTACGCCGCACCCGGCGAATACCCCGCCGAGCCCCTCTCCTTGGGATTGGGACCATAGCGGTTCGCGCCCGGCTGGCTGTCGAGCAAGAAAAACACCAGCAGCACAATTCCACCGGCCAGCGGAACAAGCGAAATGAACACCTACCAGCCGCTGCGCCCAGTGTCATGCAGGCGCCGCACGGAGACCGCCAAGCTGGGCAGCAGATTGCCCAGCCCATAGACGATGTAAAAGATGCCCAGGGCGCCGGCGCCCATGCCCGCCGTGCCCGCCATGCCCACGTTCAGCGCGCGCACGCTGCCCGCTACCCAGAGGAGAATGATGAGCACAATCGCCACCCCGATCAGAGTGGTGAACAGCTCATAGAACCAATACTCCCGCCGCCGCGCCCGGCCGCTGAAGTCGGCGTATTTGCGCATCGCTTGCAGATACCAGTTCACCGTTCCTCCTTGTGGGCGCCGCACCGTGGGCGCCGGCTCCCTGCCGCCGGCCGGGCCGAGCAAGAAAAGACTGAACGCGGCCCAGCGGGCAAGAAGCCGGCTGATCGTGACCCAAATCACAATTCCCCGCAACCCGGGCGGAGCAGCGCCGCCGGCGGCTCTTACCCTCGGGTCGCGCCGGGGAGAAGCTTTGGTAGGCGCGCGGGCCCCAGCCCCGCCGCGGCGTGGCATCCCGCTTTGACCAGCGCGCCGCGCCGGCGGGAGGCACAATGGCCATACCCGCGCCCGCGGGTCGCAATCGCGTCTTAAGACCCCTGCTTCGCTCGGCCCGCTCCCGCCATGAATATCTTCGCCACCGACCCCGACCCCGCCGCCAGCGCCCGAGCGCTCGACGACCGCCGCCTGAACAAAATGATCGTCGAGTCGGGACAAATCCTCAGCACCGCGCTGCACCTCGCCGGCCGCGGCTCGCCGGATCTGTATCAGCCCGCCTACCCGCGCCATCCCATCGTCCTGTGGGCCGCCGCCGACGCGCGCAACTACGCCTGGCTGTGGCGGCACTTGCGGGCGCTGCTGGCCGAACGCGCCTTCCGCACCGGCGGACGCCCGCACCGCACGGAACGCCTGGCGCCGCTGCTGGGCGCCGCCGTCGCCACCAGCGCCCCGCCCGCCGGCTTCTGCAACTGCACGCCGCACCCGCGGACGCGCGACGTGCACCGCGCCTACCGGCAAACGCTGGTGGAAAAATGGCGCCGCGATACGCCCCCGCCGCGCTGGACGCGCCGCGCCCCGCCGCGCTTCTGGAGCCGCGCCCGCGGCCGTTCCTAGCCGCCGCCGCGACGCCGGGCCGCCTAGCGCGGAATCACCGTCCACAGCAAATGTCCCAGCACCACGTCCACGCCCAAATGGCGCAGATACGCCCAGCGGCCATCGCGGGGATTGCAGGTGTCCAGATGCACAAAGCCGCCGCCGGGAAAATGGACCCCTCCCAGCCCGCGGCAGTCGCGTCCGGGTGGACCCATGCCGAGCACCTCGGGATCAATCACCGCCGGATCGTAGTGGAAATCGAAGTTGCCACCGATGAGCTGCCCGCAAGCGATATCCAAACCGCGGCGCACGGCGGCACACGGCCGTCCCAGCGCCGCCGCCAGCACCTGAGCCAATGCCGCCTGTTGCCGGCTGATCGCGCCCGCGTACACGCGCTTCACCTCCGCCTGGTAATGCGCATGCGCCAGCCACATGCCGGTTCCACCGCCGACCATCCGTCTGGCCCAACCACCGGGCCGCTGTTCCCATTCATCGCCGCGGCATGCACCATGCTCCGCCGGCGCCACGAGATCCATGGCCCGCTCTTGCGGGACGCTCACCGGTTCGCATGGCGGCGTCCCCTCGGCGCCATCCAGCGCGCAGTCCCCTCCATCGCGATTCCTTCCGCCCATCCCCATTTGGATCGCGGCGCCAACTCGCGGGTTTTTCCGCCTTACCAAAGCCGCGACTGCCGGCGTTTACGCGGGCAAGCGCCGCGCCCTGACCTGTCCTTTTTCGCGGCTTCCCCTGGCCGCTCGGCCGTCACCGCCGTTGCCAACCCATAAGCGAAAACCCGGATTTCCTTTCCGGCCGGCTCGCGCGAGAGTAATAACCGTGGCGTGCGCCTTTTGGCCACGCGAGGTTGCTTTTGCTTCGTCTTGCCCGCGCCGTCGCCGGTCTGCTGGCGGCCTTTGTGCCGCTCTGCCCCGCTGCCCGTCCCTCGCGCCAGTCTCCCGCTCCGCCCAGCCCCGCTGCCCGCCCCGGCTCACGCCAGCTCAGCTTACGGCCCAGCTTGCGATGGAGCGCCCGTGGCTGGATGCGTCCTGCCGCGCCCTATCTGCGCGCCGCCGCCGCGCTGCCAGCCACCGCATTTTCCCGTGCCGGCGTCGTGGAGTTATACCATCTACGCTACGAGCAAGTGGAGCGGGACGGCCTAAGCCGCGTGCTGGTCCAGCGCGTCTTCGCCATTCGCACCGCCTTCGGCGCGCAAAGCTTCGGCCCGGACGATTTTTGGTACGATGCCTCCCGTTGGTCCTTCCACTTGGTGCATGGCGCGGTCATCTCGCCGCGGGGCCGCCGCGTGGCGGTCACTGATGGCGGCGACGCCAACCCTGACGCCGAGGGCGAGCACGACCGCATCCTCCACTTCCCTGCTCTGCGCCCCGGCGACCGCATCAACATCATCTACGCCCTGACGCCGGTCGCCTCCGCGGCCTGGAGGCGCAGCGGCTTCGGCTACATCGGCGATCTCTTCGCCTTTCGCGGCAACTATCCCGTGCAGCGCGTGCGCTACGTTTTGCGCTCGCCGCGGCCCATTGCCGCCACCGCCGTGCGCGTCGCGGCGGCATCGCAGCGGCGTTCCGGCGGCCAGTTCATCTCCGACTGGAGCGGCGGCCCCTACCGCCCCTTCTGGCGCGAAGCCGGCGGCCCTTCCATCACCGACGCCTCCCCCTACGTGCAAACCGGCGCCTTCCTGCACTGGAAGGGCTTGGCCGGCTGGTACAACCAAAAGCTGGCGGCGCAGGCGCGGCTCAGCCCGGCGTTTCGCTCCCGCCTCCTGCACCTGGTTCCACGCCAGCCCACGCCGCTGGCGACGGTGCAGGCGGTGTGGGCGTATCTCGCCCGCCGGCTGGATTACTGGGGCGATGAATCCGGGCTGCACGCCTTTCTGCCTTCGCCGCCGGGCGCGGTGCTGGCCCTCGGGCGCGGTGACTGCAAGGATGGCGCGCTGCTGATGACCGCTTGGCTCCGCGCCGAGGGCGTGCCCGCGGATTTGGCCCTGATTCGCACCTGGAGCATGGGCGCCGTCGCCAATGGCGCCGCCACCATGGCCGCCTTCGACCACGCCATCGTCTATGTTCCCGGCCTGCGCCTTTGGCTGGACACTACCGCCCCGCGCCTGCACGTCGGCGAACTGCCCGCCACCGACCAAGGCGCCCTGGCATTGATTGTCCGTCCGGGAGAAAGCCGACTCGTCTCGGTGCCCATCCTGCCCGCCCGGGCCAACCGCCTGGTGCAGAGTTTCCGCCTTACGCCCGCCGGGCCCACTCTTTGGCGGCTGACCGGGCGCATCACCGCCGACGGCATGCGCGCCAACCGCCTGCGCGCGCAATACGCCAACCCCGCCGCCCGCCGGGCGCTGTTCGCCTCCTGGCTGCGCCGCCGCTTTCCCGGCGTGCGCCTCGCCAGCCTGCGCGTCAGCGGCGCCGCCTGGGCCGACGCCCGCGCCCAGATCGTCTTCACCGCCGCCGTGCCCCGCGCCGATCTGCCCAATCCCGCCGCCATTCCCACGGCCGTCTTTCCCCGCCACTTCGCGCAACGCTTGGCCGCGGACCGCCAGCGCCGCCAATCCTTGCGCATTCCCACGCGCTGGAGCCTGGCCACGCGCTGGTCGGCGCCGGTGTCCCATTGCCAGACGGCGCCGCCGGTCCGGCTGACCGCGCCTTACGGCCGTCTCGAAATCCGGCGTCTCTGCACCGCCGGCCGCCTGCACATTCTCCTCAATGTGGCGCAAACCGGCGAGACGATCTCCGCCGGCCAGTACGCCGCCTTCCGGGCCTTTTGGCGCAACGCCGACGCGCGCATGAACCAGCCGCTGCCGGCGCCCGCCCGCTCGGTGCTGGCCGCCGCCCACGCCCAACCCGCTCCCGCCGCCGCGCCCGCGGTTCCCGCCGGCGTTTCCTCGCGCCCCGGCCGTGCCCGTTCCGCCATGGACCCGGCCGGTCTCCATCCCGCCCGCCTCCATTAAGGCGGCCTGCGCCATCGCAGCGGCGAATGCGGAACGGTTTGCGCGCTGCGCCGCCGCGCATAACCGCGGCTAATGGCGGCCATTCATCAAATCGTTTTGTCAGCGGCCGCGGCGATCCGCTAGCGTGGAATAGAAGCTGTACGCGTCGAGGGGGCGCGACCCGTGTATGACCAGCGTAGCCACGTTGCCCAGCAAGCGCTATCTCCTGGCCAGTGATTTCGATCAAACCCTCAGCCGTGCCGACTCCGGGCGCATCTTGAGCGAATTGATTGGTATCTCGCCGGCCGTCTTCGAGCACAAGTGCGCCGGCCTAGCCGCCCGCAATTTCGTGCAGCAAGGCGGCGAACTCGCCTATCTGCTGCTGCATGACCCTGCTTACCGCCGCGTGCGGCGGGAACACTTGATCGAAGCCGGCCTACGCACGCCGCTCAAGCGCAATATCGGCCATTTGGCCCGCCTTTTGGCCGAGGGCATCCCCGGCCACGAGTTCGAGTTCCAGGTCATCTCCGCCTCGCCGCAGGAAGTGGTCGAAGCGGCCCTGGCGCAGGTGTTGCCCGCCGAGCGCATTCACGGCACGCAGCTGGAATACGCCCCGGATGGCGCCGTCGCCGGCCTTGCCCGCGTCACTGCCGGCTACGGTAAAGTCGCGGTGTTGGACGCCTTGCAAGCCGGCGCCCGCCTCGGCGCCGAGCGCATCGTCTACGTCGGCGACGGCAGCTCCGACATGCACGTGATGCTGCACGTCCGCCGCCACTCCGGCTATGCCATCGCCGTTTCCTCACACCGCCCGGTCGCCCGCATCGCCCATCGCACCGTGCTGGGCGAGGATTCTCTCGCCGTTCTGGTCCCGCTGTTGGAAGACATTGTCGGCTGGAACGCCGCCGACGTCCGCGCCTTCTTCGCCGCCCAGGGCTTGCACATCCAGGAATGGGGCAGCGTGCGCACCGACTGGCTGACCATTGCCCCCGCCGGGCCCGGACCCGCCGACCCCGCGCCGGTTGCTAAACTGATCGCTAATCCCGGCGCGGCCCCCGTCGGCCCCGCCGCGGACGCCGCGATCGAGATCCCGCATGCACTGGTTTCCTGATTCGTTCGGTTGGCTCGCCACCGCCTTCTTCTGCATTTCCTATTTTTCCGCCGCGGCCAACCTGCGCCGCTGGCAAGCCGCCGCGGCCGCGCTGTGGGTCGCATACGGCGCCGCCATCCATTCCCTGCCGGTCATCGTCGCCAATCTGTTGGTCGTTGGTTTCGCGCTGCTGCCGCCGCGCTGGCTGCGCCGGTCCCCGCCTTCGCCCACGCTCGGCTAGCCGGGCGCCAACCGACCCCCGGCCGGCAGCGGCCGCCGGCGCTCCCCGCGCCGCCGCGGCCCGCGCGGCGCGGAGCACCCAAAAAAATGGGGGCTGCGCCGCTCCTGTCCTTTGCTATCCTGCCCCGTAAGCCATGGCTGTCGCCGTCGTCATTACGTTCGTCGGGGTGCTGGTGTTTTTGTCGCACGCCCTCGTGGGGGTGTTCAACCGCATAGGCATCCCCGACGTGCTCTGGCTCTTGCTTATCGGCATCGCCATCGGCCCCGGGCTTCATCTCATTACGCCGCAGCAATTCGGCTCGGTCGGGCCGGTGTTCAACACCGTTACGCTGATTCTGATCATCTTCGAGAGCAGCCTTGGCCTGCGTCTGCGCGACATCAAGGTCGCCCTCCCCGGCACCGCCTCTCTGACCATCTCCAGCTTCATCGCCGTGACGCTGGTGGTCGGCGCGCTGGGCTTGGCCCTGCATTTGGGCTTATGGCAGGCGGCCATCCTGGGCGTCATCCTCGGCGGCAACTCGCCCACCGTGGTGGTGCCGCTGATCAAGGGCCTGCCGCTGGACAGCGCCAGCGGCAACATTCTGTTCCTGGAATCGGTGATCGGCGACGTCGTCAGCATCGCCATCTGTCTGGCGCTGCTGCAAGCCGGCCTGATGCCGCACACCCACGCCAGCGCCCTGGTCGGCGGCATCGCGGCTTCCTTCGCGGTGGCCACCGTGGCCGGCGGGCTGGCCGGCGTGGTTTGGGCGGCGGTGCTGAAGCGGATGCGCCGGCTGGAAAACGCCCTGTTCACCACCCCCGCATGTGTCTTCGTGGTCTATGGCGCGTCGCAGATCCTCGGGCTCAACGGCGCCGTCGCCACGCTGGCCTTCGGCATCGTCTTGGGCAACATCGAGGGCCTCAACGCGGCGCTGGCCAAGCGCCACATCTCCACCGTCACGCTCAATGAGGTCGAGAAGATCTTTTTCTCCGAGGTGGTGTTCCTGCTCAAGACGTTCTTTTTCGTCTATATCGGCCTCAACGTGCAGCTGACGCATTGGCTGTGGGTCAGCGGCGGGGCGCTGATCGCCCTGCTGCTGCTGGTGGCGCGGGTGCCGGCGGTCTTCGCCACGGTGCGCCATTCGGTGCCCGCGCGCGACGCCACCTATATGGCCATGATGATCCCCAAGGGGTTGGCCGCCGCCGTGCTCGCCGGCATCGTCGTCCAGCAGAACCTGCCCCAAGGCGTGCTGATCGAGAACCTGGTCTACTCCGCGCTGTTCTTCAGCATCGTGTTCACGTCGGTGCTGGTCTTCATTGTCCGGCGCACGCCCATTGGCGGCGCGCTGGAGCGCGTCTTCGCTTGGGGCCAAAAGCCCCGCGCCGTACCCGCCGCCACCAACGCTGCCTAGGATGCCGGCCGCTCGCTGGCAAGGGGAAAACCGGCGGGCTTAGCGGCGCGCCGTCCCGGCGCGTGCCCCGGGGTGGTACACCCGCCGGGCTTGCGCCCGGATCTGCGCGGGATAAAAATACACCGGCCGCAGATTGCCCGTGGCGTAGCGCACCGCCTGGTCGTCGAAGTGCGGCGACCGCGGGTTGCCGCTCTCCCCGCCCGTGCTCACGGCCCAGGCCCGCACGCGCGGGCCAAACTCCACCACGCAGACGAAGCTATTGCCGACCGTCCCGTACCATTTCTTCGTTCCCCGCCTGGGCCGCGAGCCATAGGCCGCCAGCGACCCCCAAAGCGATGACACGAACGGCACCGGAATGCTGGGCTTGGCGTCACTGAAATGCGGATGCCGAATGCGGTCGTCCAGCCGCTGGAAGCGGTTGATGTTGCCCCACGGTGTTTCCCACGTACCGAAATCCCGCGTCAGCCGCCGCGACGCCCGCGCCAGCGCCGCCACCAGTTCGGCCGGCGTCGCCCGTTCGGCGACGTAATCCTCAATGGACATATGCGCCGCCCGCGCCGCCGGATATAGGCGGTGGTAGATGTCCGTGCCCCAAAACACCGCCAGCGACGTGGCCACCGAGTTGACGCCCCAGCGGTAGTCCCAACGCCGCAGCACCGTCGCCTGCCGCGCCAGCGCCGCTTTCCTGGCGCTGCCCGCCGGCAGGCCGTCATAGGCGCGCAGCAGCACCGGAATGAGCCGCGCGAACGCCGGCAGATAGCTGTCGAAGCCCGCCGCCACCAGCGACGCCGCCGTCCAGTTTTTGCTGCCCGTCAGCAGCCGGAGCGCGTGATAGCCGCGCGGCGTTTCCTCCTGGCCGCCGTCCACGTAGGCGGGAAAATCATTTCGCTTCGGGCTGTACGGCCCCGCCGCCGACCACGGCCAGTTGTTGGAGTTGTACAGCCAGCCGTTCGGCGGGTTCAGCAGGTGCGGCGTCTCCGCCAGCGTCAGCAGCCCGTGATACGCCGTCGCGGGATTGCTGCCGTCCACCGGATGGAACCAGTTGAACTGGTTGCTGCGCCGGGGAATGTAGTCGGAATGCCAATAAGCGATGTTGCCCTCGGCGTCGGCGAAGATCGTATTATTCGAGGCGTTGGTGTGCAGCTGCATCGTCCGCCGGAACGCGGCGTAGTCCTTCGCCGTCATCCGCTCCCAATCCTGCTCCAGCGACCGGATCGGGCGGTTCATCAGGTGCACCGTCATCCAACGCGCCCCGCGCCGCGCGACGACCGGCCCGTGCCGCGTATAGAACGCCGTGAAGGTCCGCTCCGCCATGCCCCGCGAGGTCTTGTACCGCACCGTGATCCGCCGCGTGCGCAGCGGAAACCAGCGCGCGCCGTATTTGTATTCCCACCGCCCCCCGCGCCGCGCCACCGTCTCCAGGAACCGGTCCACGTTCTGCACTCCGCTGGAGGTGTGCATCCAGCCGGCCGTGCGGTTGAAGCCTTGATAAATGAAGAACTGCCCCCAGGTCACCGCCCCATAGGCGTCCAGGCCCGCGGCGCTGGCCATCTGTAGCTCCGCGCGGAAATAAAAGGTCACATGCGGGTTGATGTACAGCAGCGCATGGTGGTCCAGCGTGATGCTGGGGCCGATGGCGATGCCGTTGGAGCCGCCCGGCTCCGGCGGCGGCAGCACCCGCGCCGCCCGCACCGCGGCCATGCCGCCGGCCCGCGCCGCGTTCGCCGGGGAATGGGCTGCCACCGGTGCGCCGGCGGGCCGCAGCCTGGCGGCTGCGGCGCCCGGCGGGGCGGAGTAGAAGTCCGCGATCCCCCGCACCGGCACCTGGTCAATGTCGCCGCCGATGCTGCCCTCGGTGAACGCCATCGCCATCCAGGGCCGGAAGCGGTGGATCACCAGCGGATGCACCCGCGGATGGGTGTAGAGATAATAGTTCAGCCCGTCGGCGAAGGCGTTCATTAGCCGCCGCAGCCAGGCCGGGCTGGCGGCGTATTTCGCCTTCATCACCGCCGGATCAATGAACAGCTTCATCCGCAGGTCTTGGTAGATCGCCCGCCGGCCCTCGGTCTGCGCCAGCCAGCCCAGGGCGTTGATGTAGTTCATCTCGACGCGATGGAAGTCGTCCTCCGCCTGCGCGTACTCCATGCCGAATACCGCGTCCGCGTCGGTGCGGCCATAAACGTGCGCGATGCCGTAGCGGTCGCGGGTGATCGTCACCCCCGCCGCCTCCCGCCGCCACCGCGCCATCGTCGCCGCCGCCGGCCGGTAGCGGGACTGCGCCGCGGCCGGCGCCGCCGCGCCGGCCGCCAAGAGGAACACACAAAGAGTCTGTCGCCCAGTCATATAAGTCCTCCGCCCCGCGGTTACCCGGCGCGCCGCGCCGTGCTGGATTATAGTCCACGCCCGCCCGCGCGAAGGCCGTGGGGCAGGCATTCCTGCCTGCCGTTTGGCTTGAAAACCGCCGTTTGAAGGGCCCTCGGGGCTCGTCGCGCCGTCGTCGGCGGGTTCTCCAACGGGCAGACAAGAATGTCTGCCCCACTCCGGGGGCGAGCCGCTCCGCGGACAAGCAAGAATGCCTGCCCCACTCGGGGGCGAGCCGCTCCGCGGACAAGCAAGAATGTCTGCCCCACTCCGGGGGCGAGCTGCTCCGCGGACAAGCAAGAATGTCTGCCCCACTCCGGGGGCGAGCCGCTCCGCGGACAAGCAAGAATGTCTGCCCCACTCC
>JAKAUF010000257.1 GCA_021827785.1 Acidobacteriota bacterium
CGCCGCGTTGCGGAGCGCGGCGGCCGGCTTGGCCGGTGGGCGCGCCGGGCCTGGACGCGCGGCCGGTAGCCTGCCGGTAACCATCACCGCGCGACGCTTTTCCATGAGCCGCGACGGTCAGCGCGGCCGCTTCCGCGGAGGCGTGCGCGTATGGCAGGGAAGCAACGTGATGCGCGCCGCCGAACTCCGTTTCGACCGCCGCGCGGGAACCGTGACCGCCAGCGGCGCGGTGCGCAGCGAGTTCCTTGCGCCCCAGGGCGGCGACTGGGCCTCCGGCGAAGAGCGGCTGGCGGTGGCGCCGCCATCCACGCCCTGTCCCGCGCACGGCGCTTGCGGCCCGGCGCCGCTGCGCGCGCCCGCGCGGCGCAAGCAGCCGGTGGCGGTGCGCGTCGCGGCCCCGCTGTTCCGGTTCTGGCGGCAGAAGGGGTTAGCCGAATACTCGGGAGGCGTGGATGTAAGTGCGAAGGAAACTCATTTAACATCTAGATATATTGATATCGTCCTCGGCGCCGCCGCCGGCGGTCTGCGCCCGCGGCGCGTGGTGGCCGGTGGAGGCGTGGATCTGACCCAGCCGGGCAGACGCGCGCGGGCGCGCCAGGCGGTCTACGAGGCCGCCAGCAGGACCATTACGCTCAGCGGCGGATCCCCCAGCATTTTTGATGCCAGCCTGGGTTTGCTGGCTGGCCATACATTGACTTTCTCCCCCCTGAATGATACGATTCGCGTCGAAAGTGGGCCTCATACCCGCACCTTCGCCGCATATCGGGTGCATCCGTAAAGGCCGTGGCAAGAATCAGTTGCCCTACCGGCCGTAGCGCGGATCGCACTCCCACTTCGGGCCTCATGTCGCAGCTTCGCACCGTCGCCATCGCCAAGGCTTATCGCGGCCGCACCGTGGTCAATGGCGTCAGCTTGGAGGTGGACCGGGGCGAAATCGTCGGTCTGCTGGGTCCCAACGGCGCCGGCAAAACGACCACCTTCCACATGATCGTGGGGCTGGTGGCGCCGGATGTGGGCCGCGTGGAATTGGCCGGCCAGGACCTGACCACCACGCCCATGTATCGCCGCGCACGGCTCGGCTTGAGTTATCTTCCGCAAGAAGCTTCTGTATTTCGCAAACTGAGCGTGGAGCAAAACTTGTTAGTGGCGCTGGAAGCATTGCCGCTCTCCGGCGAGCAGCGGCGGCACAAGCTGGAGGCGCTGCTGGATCAGTTCGGGCTGGCGCGGGTGCGGCGCAATCCCGGCTACGCGCTCTCCGGCGGCGAGCGGCGCCGCGTCGAGATCGCCCGCGGTCTGGTGGGCGACCCGGCGTTCATGCTGCTCGATGAACCCTTCTCGGGCATTGACCCGATCGCCGTGCTCGACCTCCAGCGCATCATCTTCGATTTGAAGCGCGCCGGCATCGGCGTGCTGATCACCGACCACAACGTGCGGGAGACGCTGAGCGTCACCGACCGCGCCTACATCATTCATGAAGGCGCCATTTTCCGTACTGGCCGTCCGGACGAGTTGAGCCGGGACGCCGAAGTGCGGCGGGTCTATCTGGGAGAATCGTTTACCCTGGTGTGAGCGAGACCTTGGGGCGTGCGCCGCCCCGCGTTATGTATCAAGGGCCCAAACTCATCCCCAAACCGATGCTCAAGCAGTCCCTGACCCCGGGGCTGGTGCAGATGGTGAGCATCCTGGCGATGAACAAGACGGAACTGGAAGAGGCCATCGCCGAGGAACTGCTCCAGAATCCGCTGCTGGATGAGGCCCAGGAGGACGGCGCGGCGCCGCTGGATTTGGGGCAGTTGGAGGAAGGCCTGCACCGCGCTCCGGCCGATGGCGAGCTGCTGGCGGCGGTGCAGGGCGGGGAGCCCGGCGGGGACGGCTTGGCGCCGACCCACAACCACGAGGGGGAACTGGCGGCGCCGCAAGCCGACACGCCGGCGGTGGATCCCTTCGAGGAAATTGACTTCGGCAGCTTTTTCGACGATTACCTTGATCCCGGCTACAGCGGCGGCGAGCGCGAGGAGATCGAGCGGCCCAGCTTTGAAAACTTCCTCAGTTCGCCCACCGGATTGAGCGAGCACCTGCGCTGGCAGTTGGGCGCTTCGCCCGCCAGCGAAGCGGTGCGCGAGGCCGCCGAGGCGGTGATCGGCAACCTGGACGAGGACGGCTATCTGACCGCCGAGGATGACCGCGGGCGGCGCCCCCTGCGGCTGGAGGAGCTGGCGGAGACCGAGGAGCTGCCGCTGCCGGCGCTGCGCGAGGCGCTGGCGCTGCTGCATTCCTTCGATCCGCCCGGCGTGGCGGCCCGCGACCTGCGGGAGTGCTTGCTGCTGCAACTGCGGCGGCTGCCGGTGGTGAACCCGCTGTCGCTGGCGCTGGTCAGCGAGCACCTGACGGCGCTGCAAAACCGCCAGTACAAGGAGATCGCCAAGGCCACCGGCGCGCCGTTGGAGGAAGTGATGGCGGCGCTGGAGGCGATCAAGAAGCTGGACCCCTATCCGGGCCGCCGTTACAACAAGTCGCAGCCCCGGCTGATCGAGCCGGACGTCTATTTCGTCAAGGGCCGGGAGCAGCGCTGCGCGGTCTGCGACCGCGAGGACTGCCCCAACCGCTACCGCGTGGTCACCAACGACGAAGGGCTGCCGCAGCTGCGGCTCAACCGCCACTACCGCGCC
>JAKAUF010000096.1 GCA_021827785.1 Acidobacteriota bacterium
ACCAGGTCGGCGCCGTCATCCATGGTGATGTGCGGCTGCGTGTCCAGGGTGGCGTTGAGATGGCGGTAATAGGTGGCGTGATCCTCGCCCTTGATGGCGAAGGTGGGAATGCCGTATTCGGCGACCAGCGCCGCGGCCACGTCATCCTGCGTGCTGAGCGGATTGGAGGCGCAGAGGGCGATGGAGGCGCCGCCGTCGCGCAGGGTGATCATCAGGTTGGCCGTCTCCGTGGTGACGTGCAGGCAGGCGGCCACGCGCAGCCCGGCCAGCGGCTGCGCCTTGATGAACTCCTTGCGGATCAGCCGCAGCACCGGCATGGATTGGCCGGCCCATTCGATGCGGCGCTTGCCCAGTTCGGCCAGCCCCAAGTCCTTGACGTCTCCGGTTTTTTCCGTTGCCACGCTTGCCATAGAGTGTTCAGTTCCTTTGTTGGTGGATCTTGTCGGTGTGGGATATCGGGTGATGGGGCGGGCGATGCGCCGGTCAGCGGGCCGCTTCGGCCCTGGTCTCCGTGCCGGCGGCGCGGGCCGAGGCGATCAGTTCGCAGGCGGCCTCGGTGCGGCCCAGCACGCTGATCTGCACGCCGGCGACCGGCGCCATGCCGGCGCCGGCGGGCTGGCGCAGGCGGGCGATCATTTCCTTGGCGATCTCCAAGCCTTCGCGCCGCGCCTCCTCGGCGTTGCCGGCGCGCCGCATGCGGTCCCGCAGGGCGGCCGGCACGGCGACGCGCAGTTCGTTCTCCATGAACTCCGCCTGCCGCAGGCTGGCCAGCGGCCAAATGCCGGCGATGACCGGCTTGCCCGCCGCCCCCAAGGCGGCGCGCAGGCGGTCCAGCAATTCCGGATCGAAAACCGGCTGGGTGACGATGTAATCCGCACCGGCCTCGATCTTCCATTGTAACCGGCGCCATTCTTCCTCCCAGTTGAGCGCGCCGGGGTTGGCGCCGACGCCGATGGCGAAGGCGGTTTGGCTGCCCACCGCGTTGCCGCCGAAGTCCAGGCCGCTATTCAGGTTGCGGACCAGGTTGGTCAGGCCGATGGCGTCCACGTCGAAGACGGCGGTGGCGTTGGGATAGTTGCCCAGCTTGGGCGGATCGCCGGTGATCAGGATGACGTTGCGCAGGCCCAGGGCATAGGCGCCGAGCAGATCCGACTGCATGCTGATGACGTTGCGGTCGCGGCAGCAGTAGTGCAGCACCGGCTCGATGCCGGTCTGCTGGCGCATCATCACCGCCAGCGCCTGGTTGCTCATGCGGGCGCTGGCGCGGGGGCCGTCGGGAATGTTGATGGCGTCCACGCCGGCTTCCTTCAGGCGCTGGGCGGCGGCGATTTCCTTGTCGGCGCGGCTGCCGCGCGGGGGCAGAATCTCCACCAGGCAGACGAACTCGCCGGCGGCTAGCTTCCGGCCCAGCTCCGAACGCTCGGCCAGCGGGACGGCGGGCATCTCATCCGCGGTCCGCGGCGCCGCGGCGGGGACGGCCGCCTGCGCCTTGGCCTGTTGGTGCTCGCGGATGCGGCGGCCGGGGGCGCTGGCGCGGACGTAGTTGCGGATCCATTTGATGTGCTCCGGCGTGGTGCCGCAGCAGCCGCCCACCAGCTTGGCGCCGGCCTGGATGTACTGCCGGGCGTAGTCGGCCATGTATTCCGGTGAGACCAGGTACAAGGCGCGGCCGTCAATGGTCCGCGGCTTGCCGGCGTTGGGCTGGGCCGCCAGCGGCAGCGTGGTGGCGCGGCTCATGGCCTCCAGCGCCTCCAGCATATTGACCGGCCCGACGCTGCAATTCAGGCCGATGACGTCCGCCCCGGCGGCCTCCATGCGGATGGCGCAGTCGGCGGGCTCGCTGCCGTCCAGCGCCCGGCCGTCGTCGTCAATGGTCATGTGCGCCACGATGGGCAGGGCGCAGGCCTCGCGGGCGCCGAGAATGGCCTCGCGAATTTCGGCGCCGTCGCCGAAGGTTTCCAGCAGGATCAGGTCCGCGCCGGCGGCGGCCAGGGCCTCGGCTTGGGCGCGGAAATAGCCGCGCGCTTCGGCGAAGGAGATTTTGCCCAAGGGCTCGATGCGCGCGCCGAGCGGCCCAATCGCCCCGGCGATGAACGCCTCCGGCGCCGCCGCCCGCGCCAGCTCCACGCCGGCGCGGTTGATGGCCGCCATTTGGTCCGCCAGGTTGTGCTGGCCCAGCCGCACCGCGTTGGCGCCAAAGGTGTTGGTTTCTATGACTTCAGCGCCCGCCTGGGCGTAGCTCTGATGAATCTCCTTGATCAGTCCCGGTTGCGACAGATTCAGCTCGTCATAGCAGCGGTTGATGAAGATGCCGCGGCTGTACAGCATGGTGCCCATGGCCCCATCGGCCACCAGCACCCGCTCCCGCAACGCCGCTAAAAAATCACCCGCCATTCAGTGAGTATACCGGGAGGGCGGCGGCCGCGGGGCCCCGCACCGCTTGCACCCCGGGGCAATGTCGGCGCGAAAAGCCAGCGAAATTCCCTGCGCACCCGCGGCGGCGCTTTCTGGGGGCGCGGACGGCCTCGTCCGCCCCGGATTGCGGGCCAGCGGCCCGCCGGGCCCGTCCGCTCGCGGGGGCCGCGCCATTTGCGCGGGGAGCAAAGCGGGCGCGGAAAGGCCGCGAAATTCCCCGCCGCCGCAGGCGCGGTGGCAATCGCTGCGGCCC
>JAKAUF010000145.1 GCA_021827785.1 Acidobacteriota bacterium
AACACCGTGATGGTGCTGCCCGGCTCCAGCGTTTCGACGGACACCGGCCGCCCCTCCGGCGTCACCAAACGGTCGCCGCGCCGCCAGACCGGAGCCTTGAGCACGCTTTCCGGCGACGCGCCAAACAGTGACCGCAGCAGCGAAAGTCCCCCCGCCCCCAGCACCACCAGCGTCCCGGTGGTCACCCAGCCCAGGACTTGCCGCCGGCCAATCCGGGCTTGGCCGGCGACAAAATCCTGCACGAACGCCTCACGCAGCTCCGGGCTGGAGGGCAGCACGGGCCTTTCGGCGGCGGCTTCCTCATGCCGCATCAGGAAGTGCGTCCAGACCACCAGCCCGACCCCCATGCCCGCTAACGCCACCGCGGCCGTTGCCCCCATCAGCCCGGTGTCGTGGTTTGTCCAGTAGACATACAAAAAGCCGACGGCCCCGGCGATCGCCACCGCGAAAGCCGCCATGGTCAGCGCCATCCCCAGGTTTTGCCGGCGTTCTTCCTGGTCAGTCAGTGGTTTCTCCTCGGCCATCTCACCCTCTCCCTTGAAACTCAATCCAATACGCGATCACGCCCAGCGCTGCCACCATCAGCAGCGCGATCAGGCCTTCGGCGACCGGGCCCAAAAAATCGGCCGGATATCCTCCCGGGGTGGGCGGATGCTGCACGAACCGCACATAGCTGACAATGGACGCCAGTTGACGATCGTTGAAGACCGTGGGCGGAAAGGCCGGCATCGGCCCTCGCCCGCCGCGAATGGCGCCGGCGATGGCGGCGGCGCTCAGTCCGGTGAGCGCGGGGGCATTTTGTTGGGTGAACGCCAGCGCTCCGCCGCGCGCGTCCGTGCGATGGCAGGGGGCACAGTTCACCCGGAACAGCACGCCGCCTTCGCTCAGGTTCCCTCCGGTCAGCGCCACCGTCGCCAGCGTGTGGCTCACGTAATCCGCCACCGCCTGCATCTGCGCCGCCGTCAGCCGCCCCGCGAACGGCGGCATCATCCCTTTGCCGCTGCGGATCATCGCCAATACCGTCCCGGCGTCATGGGCGGCCTGCAAGCTGGGCCCAATCTTTCCCTGCCCCCGCGGACCATGGCAGACGGCGCAATCCTGCGCGTACAAGCCCGCCCCGCTTGCCGGCTGCGCATGCCCCCATGCGGCCCCGGTCCATGCCGCCAGCGCCAGCAGCAACGCCAGGCCGCGACCTGCCCCCCTCCGCCGGCGGCGCCCGCCGGCTCCTGGCGCTGCGGCATGCCGCCGGCTGGCCGGAGCTCCTTTGCCAGCCGCCGGCGGAAGACCCGAAATGCTTGCCGCGATTTCCATCCCACCCTCCATCTCCGCCGAGTTGGCTGGCCGCGGGAGCCGGAGGAAACGGTTGCCCGCCGCCAGCCAACCGGGGAGCTTCAGAACAGGAACCAGCCCGCCACGTACACCGTGTCGTTGTCGCCGGCGTTGCGGCCGAAACCGTCGTAATTGGTCGTGCCGCCGTTGAACTTCCAATAGCCGGTGTATTGCAGCGTGAAGTTGATGTTTTGCCAGGGCCAATAGGCGGCTTGCAGGATGTACCCGTTGGTTTGCGGGCTCCCGTCGGCGCTGCCGAAGATCGCCCCGGGCGCATACAGCGTCGCGTCGCTCGTGCCGGAGATCCCAAACACGCCCGCGGTCAGCGCATAGCGGCTGCCGAAATGATAGGTGGCGTTCAGACGCTCGCTATTCAGCGTGTGCCGCGCCAGCCCCACCGCGTCCGCCAGCAGGCTCGCGTCCAGGTCGCTGCGTTCGTGGATCGCCGTGCCGTAGACCGACAGCTGATCCGGGCCCAGTTGCTGATCCAGGGTGAAATCCGCGGCGAAATCGCGGTAGGTGTCGCGCGGCCCGGCGATGGCGTTGGGAAAGCTGGTGACGTACATCCCGTATCCGCCCACCTCCAGCAGCGTGTGCGCGCCAAACTGCTGCTGCCACGCCAGCCGCGCATACGGCGCCGCGCCGTCTATGTTGATGCCGAAGCCGCTGCCGTCCGGCGGCTCGGCTCCGCCCAGGTGCATGGACCGGTACGCGGTTACGTCCAAATAGAGGTGGTTGTCGTACATGCCGTAGACGCCCACCCCGGCCACGTCCTGCGCTAAACCGCCATCAATCAGGACGTCGGCGATGGGGCCGGGCGCGGAATCCGAGGAGATCCAAGGAAAGCCCCACGCCGGCGTCGAGTTCCACAGATCCTCGACGGTCGGGTTGTTGTTGAAGTCCACGCCGTACACCAGCGTCTTGCCGTCCAGTTTCGTGTGGTCGGCGAAGCGCAGATCGGTGTTATCCATGCTCAGGTGATCGTCGGGTCCGGAGTAGGTGACCTGCATGAAGCCGCCGGAATGGCTTGAGAACGCGCTGGCGAGAAACAGGCTCATTTGCTGCGGAAACTCGACGTTCCCGTTTTGCGTTCCCGGCAGGGCTTTCTGCGTCAGCGAATCCGAGATCTGGAACATCACCGACAACGGCAAGGAGCTGTTGAGATCCAGGCCCGCCTTGCTGCCCTTCTGCGGCGCCTTGATCTGGCGCATGTTGGCCAGCGTGTAACCGTTCAGCTTGAACTGCCGGCCGAAGGCGGTCAGCTCCGGCGGCGTGGTGTGACAGGTGCTGCAAGGAAACCCTGTCTGGCGGGAATAGCTGGGCACTCCCCACGCGCTA
>JAKAUF010000306.1 GCA_021827785.1 Acidobacteriota bacterium
TGGGGGGCGCTGCGCGCCTGGGCGTGGGGCGCGAGCCGGGCGCTGGATTACTTGGAGGCCGACCCGCAGGTCGACGCGCATGAGGTGGCCATCGAAGGCTTGTCGCGGCTGGGCAAGGCCGCGCTGGTGACGATGGCTTATGACCAGCGATTTGCGATTGGGTTGATCGGCTCCAGCGGCAAGGGCGGCGCCACGCTGTACCGGCGCCATTACGGCGAGGAGATGGGCAACCTCGCCGGGGCGGGCGAATACCATTGGTTTGCCGGCAACTTCATCCAGTTCGATGGCCCGCGGAACGCTGGCGACCTGCCGGTGGATTCGCATGAGCTGATCGCCATGTGCGCGCCGCGTCCCATCTTCATCAGCTACGGCGCGCCGCACGTGGAGGGCACCTGGGTGGATTCCCGCGGCTCGTTCATGGCCGCCGTGGCCGCCGGTCCGGTCTATCGGCTGCTGGGCAAGCGAGGTCTGGAAACGGACCAGATGCCGCCGCTGGGGGTGGCGCTGCTGAAGGGAGATATTGGCTGGCGGCGCAGTCACGGCGGACATACCGATCTGCCGAACTGGCCGGAGTTCATGCAATTCGCCGCCAAATACATCCACGCGCCGCCGCGCAAGTAGCAGGCGGTCCGGGTCTGCATTTTGCAGGCGTGGCCGGCGGCGCCGCGCGCACCGCTGGCCGTGCGCCCGCGGGAAGGTCACTCGGCGGGCAGGTGGTATGCCGCGAGGCGGCGGATGACCGGTGGCGCCGCGGCATGGCGGACGCGGAGGCGGATGGCGCTGAGCGGCAGTTCGGGAATGCGTTGCAGGCGCTTGCGCCCGATGGACTGGCCTGCTTCCAGCGGCTGCCATTCGCCGGCCACATGGCCCTCCACGACGTAGGCGCGAACGCGCTGGCCGAAGGCGAGATCCTCTTCGATCAGGATGCAGTTGACCGGGCGTGGCGCGGGCAAGCGAACCGTGATGACCTCGCCGCGGCCGGCGCCGCCGGCCAGCGGCGCGGCGAACCATTGGCGCAGGCGCGCGCCGAACTGGGCCAAGCGGCGGGCGTCCGGCGCGGGGACGCGGCCGTCCGGGCCGATGTTGGCATTAAGAATCAGGTTGGTTCCCCGGCCGACGGTGGCGAAATACATCTCGGTCAGGGCCGGGAGGCTGAGAATGTCCTGCGCGTCATCGGGCCGCCACATCCAATGATGGAACCGTAAGGGCACGTCCGCCTCGGCCGGAATCCAGTAGCGGCCGGAGGGATCGCCCGCGCCGGGTTCGGCGTTGGCGTCGTCGCTGGCGGCGGTGCACCAGCACGGATACGGGGCAAATCCGCCTTCATCGCCGATCCACCGGGCCAGGCCGCCGGGGGCGTCCGGAGGCCCCTGAAAGCAGACCATGTTGGGCTGCCAGCGGCGCAGCAGCGGCAGCAGGTGGGGACCGCCCTGTTCCGGCGGCAGCAGGCCGCCATCGAAATACATATAGGCGAGCGGGCCGTAGCGGCTCCAAAGCTCGCGATAGACCTGCTCAATCAGCGCCAGCCGGTGGGCGCGCGCGGAGGCGGAAACGCCAGGAAACCGCCAGGCGGTTTCGCCCAGGTAGGCGTTGGTCCCGCCGCTGCAATACAGGCCGGGCGCGATGCCGGCGCGATGGCAGGAGGCGATGAAGCTGCCCACCACGTCGCCGCGGCCATGGCGCCACGGGGCCTGCTTGACGCCATACGGATAGGCGTCGCTGGGCCACATCAGAAAGCCCGTATCGTGCTTGGCGGTAAAGACCGCATAGCGCGCGCCCAGCGAGCGGGCGACGGCCAGCCATTGGTCCGTGTCCAAGTGGGCGGGGTCGAAAATGGATGCGGGAATGTGCTGGCCCGGCGGCACATGGCGGCCGGCGGCGCGGGTGAAGACCTCCAAATCGAAGTGGAAAAACATGCCCAGTTCGGCTTCTTGCCAGCGCAGTTGAGCGAGGGTCGGGGTGGGCAGGCGCGAGGCGGAAGCGGAGCGGCGGTTCAGTCCCGGGACTGCGGGCCAGGCGCGGGTGAAGGGCAGGGAAGCGGCGGCGCCCGCCGCCAAGGCACCGCGCAAAAACGCCCGGCGCGGAGTGGCGCCGCCTTGGAGCGGGCCCCGATTCAGTGCACCGGCATGAGGCGCGCCGCCACGGCGCGCGCCGTGGCGCCAGACGCGATGGAAGGTAGCGGGTTCCGATTCCATGACCGCTGCATTGTACTCCGCCGGAATGCGCGCGCGAGGCGGAGCCGAACCCCGCGCCCCGCCGCCGGTAGGGTATGCCTCTGGCTTGCTTGTCGGCCGCGCTCGGCGCGCCCGGGCCGGCCCAAGCCGAGCGGGGGAAACTACTGTGTGCTAGCGCGGGGCGGGTGCAACAGGCTTCAGCCTGTGTACGGCTGGGCTTCAGCCCGCCGCCGGGATGCGGACAGGCCGTCCGCGTCCGGGGCGAGCCTGCAAATGGCCGGCGCGGCATGGGCCTTGATCCGCAGGCGCGGGCCAAGATCGCGCAGCTTGCGGGGCCGCACACGGCAAGGGACAATGACGAGATGCGGGGCCGTAGCTCAACGGTCAGAGCAGCGAACTCATAATTCGTTGGCTGTTGGTTCGAATCCAACCGGCCCCACGGAAAGGCGTGCGCTTCGCATCCCGTTCGCCTCCGGTTGCGGCAATCTGGAC
>JAKAUF010000283.1 GCA_021827785.1 Acidobacteriota bacterium
TGTATGAGGCGGAGTACCGCTTTGCCCTCGATAACGCCGGGTTCAACGGCTTCCGCGTGCTGTTGTTCCAGCAGCAGGACGGCATCAAGGCCGCCTCCGGAGAACCCGGCCTGAAGTTCACCGTCAACTTCGGCATGAGCATGCTGAACGCCTTGCTGCTCGGCGACGCGATGAATGATTTGGTCTACCAGATCCGCCCCTTCGAGACGCGGCGCGGTGAAACCGACCAGATATTCGCCGAGACCATCGCCCAGTTGGGCGCCGTGCTGCGCGACCGCAAGCCCTTCGAGCTCGGCGAGCACAACAACATGGCCGCCGGGCTCCTCCAGAAAAACCGCAAGGTCAAGGACACCTTCAGCGTCCTGCTCAAGGTGTTCGACCACCTCTACGGCAAGGAACTCTATAACGGCTTGGCCGCGGCCCGGGCGAGCATGGATCGCATCGAGGTGGACCGCACCAAGGTCAAGCCGGTGGTCAAGATCACCGGCGAGTTTTGGGCCCAGATCACCGAAGGCGACGGCAACTTCCATATGTTCCGCTTTCTCGAGCGCGAGGGCGCGCAGGTCATCGTCGAGCCCATCGCCACCTGGGTCGCCTACATGATTCATCAGGTGCGGCTCAACGCCGTCGGCCGCCGCCGCGCCGACTCCCCTTATCCCGATGCCGCCTGGTATCAGCTCCAGCAGCGGATGGCGAATGAGCTGAAGTTCCGCCAGAAATGGCTGGCGCTGGTGATCGGCGAAGCGGTTTGGGGGCATTTCTACCATCGCTTGACCAAGCGCCTCGGCGGGATCACCCACCCGTTGGTGCCGCAGAAGGAATTGGCCGCCATGGCCCATCCCTTCTACAACCGCCTCGCCCGCGGCGGCGAAGGCCATCTCGAGGTCGGCAAGAACGTCTATTACACCGTCCATCACCTTTGCCACATGGTCCTCGGGTTGAAGCCGTTCGGCTGCATGCCCAGTTCGCAATCCGACGGCGCGCAGTCGGCGGTGCTGAACCGGTTCAAGGAGATGATTTACCTCCCCATCGAGACCTCCGGCGAAGGCGAAGTCAACGCCCACAGCCGGGTGCAAATGGCGCTGGGCGAGGCCAAGATGAAAGCCAAGGCGGAGTTTGAAACCGCCCTGGCGGGCAGCGGCAAGAGCCTGGAGCAGATCCACGGCTATGTCGCGGATCACCCCGAGTTGAAGCGCCCCTTCTACCCCGTGCCCCACCGCGCCGGCATCGCCGGCACCGCGGCCCAGTTCGTGTTGCACGTCTCCGACCGCATGGACCGTGACGCCGCTTGGTGGCGGCGCACCCACGTCTCCCTGTCGCGGGCGCCCGCGGCCGGGGCGCATTAGATCCAGTTTCCTGACCCGTCCGGCGGGCCGGCCGCTTCCCTCGCCGCCGCTCCGCCGCGCCCAAGCCCAAACGGCAAGGAGCATGCATGGCAACCCCGCAGGCGCAGCTTTTGGTCGGCCTTGATGTCGGCTCCACCACGGTCAAGGCGGTCGTCGTCGACGGCGCCACCGATCAGGTCATTTGGCGCGATTACCAGCGCCATGACACCAAGCAGCCGGAACGGACGCTGGATTTTCTCCGCCGCATGGAACAGGAAGTTGGTCTCGCGGCCGGCCGCGCCCGCCTGTTTTTGACCGGTTCCGGCGGCCAGCCCCTCTGCGAGCCCACCGGCGCCAAGTTCGTCCAGGAGGTCACCGCCGTTTCCCTGGCGGTGGAAAAGCTGCACCCGGAGGTCTATTCCGTCGTCGAGCTCGGCGGCCAAGACGCCAAAATCATCGTCTTCAAGGACGACGAGGAAAGCGGGCGCAAGAAGAAAATCCCCTCCATGAACGACAAATGCGCCGGCGGCACCGGCGCCGTCATTGACAAGATCAACGCCAAGCTGCGCATCCCCGCCGACCGCCTCTGCGATCAGGGCTACCACGGCATCAAGCTGCATAAGGTGGCGGGCAAATGCGGCGTCTTCGCCGAAACCGACATCAACAGCCTGCAAAAGGAGGGCACGCCCAATGATCAACTGATGGCTTCGTTATTCGAGGCTATCGTGCTACAAAACCTGACGGTGTTGACCCGCGGCAATACCCTGCGGCCGCACGTGCTGCTGCTCGGCGGCCCCAATTCCTTCATCCGCGGCATGCGCGAGGCCTGGCAGGCCAACATCCCCCGCATGTGGAAGGAACGCAAGGTCGAGATCCCCGCCGGCGCCACCCCGGAAGATCTGATCAAGGTGCCCGAAAACGCGCAGTACTACGCCGCGCTCGGCGCGGTCGAGTTCGGCAGGGACGAGGACCCGGACGTCGGCGTCTACCTGGGAACCGCGGGGCTGGTGCAGTACATCGAACATGGCCGCCAAGACGAAAAGCTCAAATCCGGCAGCCGCGGCCTGGTCGAAAGCGACGCCGAGCTGGCGGCCTTCCGCGACCGCTACCGCCGCCCGTCCTTCACTCCGGCGCGCCTCGCCGCGGGCGACGTGCTACGGGCCTTCGTCGGCCTGGACGGCGGCTCAACCTCCACCAAGGGCGTCTTGCTCGCCGAAGACGAAACCGTGCTCTTTAAGCATTACCAGCTCTCCAAAGGCAATCCCATACAGGACACCATTGACGTGTTCGAGGGCCTCCGCTCCCAGGTGGAGGACGCGGGCGCGCGCTTGGAGGTGCTGGGCGTCGGCACCACGGGTTACGCCAAGGACATTCTCCGCGACGTGCTCCAGGCCGACGTGGCGCTGGTCGAGACCGTCGCCCACACCGAAAGCGCGCTGCGCTTTTACCAGGACCCCCACGTGATCG
The DNA here is from genome assembly GCA_021827785.1 of Acidobacteriota bacterium. Lineage (GTDB taxonomy): Bacteria > Acidobacteriota > Terriglobia > Terriglobales > SCQP01 > JAKAUF01. The sequence goes on from JAKAUF010000283.1 coordinate 2,793, forward strand.
TGGATGTCGGCGGCCAAGACATCAAGCTCATCGTTCTGAAGGATGGCCGCGTCAAGGATTTCAAGCTCAACACCCAGTGCTCGGCCGGCAACGGCTATTTCCTCCAGTCCACCGCCGAAGGCTTCGGCCTGGATGTCGGCCAGTACGCCGACCTGGCCTTTTCCGCCCAGGCCATGCCCGTCTTCGGCTACGGCTGCGCGGTGTTCATGCAGTCCGACATCGTCAATTTCCAGCGCCAGGGCTGGCGCGCCGAGGAGATCCTCGCCGGACTCGCCGCCGTGCTGCCCAAAAACATCTTCCTCTATATCGCCAATATCCCCAACCTGGCGGCGTTGGGCTCGCGCTTCGTGCTGCAAGGCGGCACGCAAAACAATTTGGCCGCGGTCAAGGCCGAGGTGGACTTCATCCGCAACAGTTTTCGCGGCAGCGGCCAGCCGGAGATCCTCGTCCATCAGCACTGCGGCGAAAGCGGCGCGATCGGAGCCGCCGCCGAGGCCGTGCGCCTCTACCGCAACGGCCGCCGCACCAGCTTCATCGGCCTGGACGCGGTGCGGGCCATTCAATACCGCACCACGCGCAATGAGAACACCCGCTGTTATTTCTGCAAGAACAACTGCCTGCGCACCTTCATTGACATCAACACCGGCGCCAAAGACGTGGTTCCCGCCGCGCAGTTGGGCAAGCGCGCCAGCAAGGTTCCCATGCAACCCGGCGAGCAGCGGCTGATCATCGCCACCTGCGAAAAGGGCACCGTCGAGGACATGGAGGAGATGAAGGACATCAAATCCGGCATCGAGGCGGTCAAGGCGCGGCATCCCAATTTCGTCGAGATCGCCGCCCGCGAGGCCTTTCGCTGCCGCGATATTCCCAGCGTCGCCGACCCCCTGGCCGCCGGAAGCTGGTTCGGCCGCGCCCAGGCCGACCGCCAGCGCGAGGAAAAATTGCGCCGCCGCCCGGCGTTGCGCATCGGCATTCCCCGCGTCCTCAATGCGTATGTGTACGCGCCCTTCTTCAACGCCTACCTCCAGAGCCTGGGCGTCCAGCCGGAAAACATCCTCTATTCCGATTTCACCTCCGGCGACCTCTATCGCGCCGGCTCCAGCCGCGGCGCGATAGACCCGTGCTTTCCGGCCAAGATCGGCATCGCCCATGTCCACAATCTGCTGGCGGTGAAGGGGGCGCGCAAGAAGCTCGACGCCGTCTTCTTCCCCATGGTGGATGTGCTGCACACCAACCTCCAGCACCTCACCGGCTCCAACGCCTGCCCCACGGTCACCGCCTGTCCGGCGACGGTCAAAGCCGCGTTCACCAAGGAAAACGACCTGTTCGCCGAGCATGGCGCCGCCTACATTGACCCCATCACCAACTTCCGCGACCCCAAGCTGCTCGCCATTCAGCTCTATGACGCTTGGGCGCCGCTGCTCGGTCTGACGCGCGGGGAAAACGACCGCGCCATCGCCGCCGGCTTCGCCGCCTTGGAGGAGTTCGAGGGCGCCATGCGCGCCAAGGCGCGGGAAACCCTGGACCAGTTGGAGCGTGAAGACCGCGTCGGCATCGTCATGCTCGGCCGCCCCTATCACCACGATCCCGGGCTGAACCACGAGATCCTCGACGAATTTCAAAAGCTCGGCTATCCCATCTTTTCCCAGTCGCACCTGCCGCAGGATCCGGACCTGCTGGAGCGCCTGTTCGGCGAGGAGGTGCGCGCGGGCGTCATCCGCCATCCGCTCGATATCGGCGACGTCTGGAAGAACAGCTACTCCGCCAGCACCAACCAGAAGGTCTGGGCCGCCAAGTTCACCGCCCGCCACCCCAACCTGGTCGCCTTGGAGATGAGCAGCTTCAAATGCGGCCACGACGCCCCGATCTATGGCGTCATCGAAGGGATCATCGAACGCAGCGGCACGCCCTATTTCAGCTTTAAGGACCTTGACGAAAACAAGCCTTCCGGTTCGATTCGCATCCGTGTCGAAACCATTGATTATTTTCTCCGCCGCTACCGCGAGACCGTGGCGGAGCGCCGGCGCGCCCGGGAGTCCGTCGAGGCGCAACTGGCCGAGTTCGAGCGCCGGCTGCGCGCGGAGATGGCCGCCGTCCCCGTAACCGCTCCCGAAACCACGCTCGAAGCCGAACGCATCGCGGCGGGTTAATTGCCCGGGCCGTGAACCGATTCTGCTTGCCCCCACGGGAAACACCCATGTCCACCCAAACTCACCCCCAACCGAACGGCGGTCCCCCGCCCTCCGGCCCCGCCGCGGCGGCCGGATACCGCCTCGACGTGCCGCTGCACTCGTTGCTGACCCAGCCCCTGACGCCCCGGCAAGCGCCCGCCAAGCCCGCCAAGCCCAAAACGCTGCCCACGCCCGTCTTTCCTCAGCACCCGGAATTGCTTGCCGGGCGGGAGGCCGACATGGACGATTCCATACCCCACGTCCCGCCGAGCAAACGCCACTGGCGCGCCGGCCATGTCTACCGCACCGCCCGCGGCTGGTTGTTCCCCTACCTCCGCTCCCGCGTGCTGCCCGGCGACTTCCATCCCCTGATTGCTTATTTGTTTACGGAATGGAAATGCAACCTGGACTGCCACTATTGCTGGGCCTTCGATAACCGCGTGAAAGGCATGACCGAGGATGTCGGCCGCCGCTCCGTTGACTGGCTGCACGGCACCGGCTGCCGCGTGTTGGCGCTGATGGGCGGCGAGCCCCTGCTGCGTCCGCAATATATCCACAAAATCATCGCCTACGCCGCCAAGAAGGGCTTCTGGGTCTACCTCCCCACCAACGCCCGCCTGCTCCGGCCCGAGGTGACCGATTGGGTCGCCGATGCCGGCGTCGCCACCGTCAACTTCGCGGTGGACGCCGTGGACGAAAAGCCGGGCCTGCCCAAGGCGCTCAACCCCGTGCGCAAGAACTTCAATTATTTGTGCAAGCGCCAGTACCACTACGGCTACTCCATCTTCTTCAACATGAACATCTGCCGCCACAACCATGACGATATCCGGCAGCTGACCGAAATCGCCCATGACAACGGCATCGCCACCGACTACCACCTGAACGAATCGCCGATGCTGGAGCAAAGCCACTTCCAGCACGCACGGGAAAACGAGACCTACATCCGCCGCGAGGATTGGGAGCGGGTGGATGAACTGATTGATTGGATCATCGAAAAGAAGCGCGCCGGCTACCGCATGGTGGACTCCGTGCAAAGGCTCCAAGAGATGAAACAGTTCATGCGCGGCCAAGTGGATCCTTGGGGCTGCCGCGCCGGGCAGAACTCGCTCATCATCCGCGTGGACGGATCCTTGGCGCCCTGCTTTCCGATGTATTCCGCCACCTACGATTGGGGCACGATCGAGCATCAGCGCTTCGACACCGCCCAGCTCGGCGAAATGAAGAAGACCTGCGAACGAACCTGCTTCTCCACGCTCAACAGCATCTTGGCGTTCGCCTACAAGGACGCCAAGACCATCACCTACGCCCTGCGTGGAGGCGCCACCCACGATCTGGTGCATTCCACCAAGGGCTGGGGCTTCTAGCGCCGCCGCCGCGCGGCCTGGCGCGGGCGGGGCCTGGCATGTCCCCGCCAGGCAACACGCCTGCCCATAGCTGAATCGCAACCTTCATGAAAGCAGCTTATCTGTTGGGCCGTATGGCCTTCGGCGGATTCTTCCTATACAGCGGCATACGTCACTTCCAGGACCAGGAGGAGATAGCCAGGTACGCCGGAGGAAAGAATATCCCGGCGCCGGATCTCGCCGTGCAGCTGAGCGGCGCGGCACTGGCGATCGGCGGCGCCAGTATTCTGCTGGGCGTGAAGCCGCATTGGGGCGCGCTGGCGGTGATCGGCTTTTTGGCCGCGGTTTCCCCCGTGATGCACGATTTTTGGCGCCGCGAGAACCCCGGCGAACGCCAAAGCGAAATGATCAACTTCAGCAAAAACATGGCGCTGCTGGCCGCGGCAATGATGGTCAGCGGCATGGAACACGGCAAGGCCGCGCGCCAGGCGGCGCCGCGGCTGAAGGCGGCCTGAGCGCTCAGCGCAACCCGCTCAGCGTAGCCCCGACCAGGTTTCGCACCAAACGATGGAGTTGCCGGGATTTGCCGGGTCGAATTTGATTTCCGCCGGCAGCCCCGGCAGGCAGGCAGGCGCCCGCGCTTGCCCCAGCCAAGGCGTGATGTCTTGCGAGGCTTCGTACTCCACGCCTCGGACCTTGTAACGGTACACCAGCACTCGGGGCGCAGTTCCGCTCTCCCCCGGCGCGAGATCATCCAAAATGTCCACGATCTCGCCCCCGGTGAGCCGCCCCACTTGGTTGACGCGGGATCGCCGCAACCGCTCCAATTCCGCCGCGTCGGGGCGCCGCCGCCAGCGGCGCCACCCCGCCGCCGCCGCCACTACCGCGACCCCAGCCACGGCGGCAGCCGCCCAACCATAGCGCGCCTGGCCCAGTTGCTCCCAACCCATACCGATACTCAAGATACTACCATCGGCCGTTACGCCCGCTGCGGCGCTCCATCCATGGCGCCGGCCAAACCGAGCGCGCCCGCCACCGCGCGCATGGCGCGCAGGCAAGTCTCGATATGCTCCTCCAACGGCAGCCCCAAGGCCTCCGCCCCGCCGTAAATATCCTCGCGGTGAACCGAGCGCGCAAACGCCTTGTCCTTGAGCTTTTTCTTAACCCCCGCCGGCTCCACCTCGGCCAGGCTCTTGCCCGGCTTGACCAAGGCGCAGGCGGTCAAAAAACCGGCCAATTCATCGCAGGCAAACAGGCATTTCTCCATGGGCGTGCGGCGTTCCACCTGCATATAGTCGGCATGGGACAGAATCGCCCGGCGGATATCTTCGGGATAACCCATCGCGGCCAGGATTTCTCCGCCTTTCCGCGGGTGATCCGGGGGATTGGGCCAGCGTTCGTAATCGAAGTCGTGCAGCAAGCCGGTCACTCCCCAACGGTCCGGGTCGCCGCCGAACCGCGGGGCATACTCCCGCATGCAGGCTTCCACCGCCAGGGCGTGCTTGCGCAGGCTGATGGACTCCGTATATTCGTGCAGCAGGGCGAGAGCGCGGTCCCGGTCCGGGGCGGAACCATGGGGCAGGTCGGTGGTCTCCACGCCCGCAGTATAGCCTCGCCACCCGTTCCCCCGGCCAGGAGCGAAAAGAACAACCGCCGCGCGGCGCAAACGCGCGCTCGCGGCTTTAGAATTACAAGTACGGGTGAGTAGCCGGCGCGTGGACGGCGTGGCCGGCCACCGCGGCCGCGGGTTCCATCATCGGCCCGGCCCCCATTCACGCACCGTTCGCGGATTGCGATATGTTCACCCGCTATCGGCAGGTCACGCTTTTGGGCGTGGTATTGTTAGCGCAACTCCTGTTGTTGGCCTACCAGATCCGCCGGCCCGACGCCGGCGGCGTTCGCCTTTTGCAACTGTGGAGCGTGCGCGCCGTCCTGCCCGTCGCCCGCGCGTCGCACGCCGCCGTCGCCGGCGGCGAAGCCCTGGTGGGCAATTACATCCTGCTGCGCCACGCAAGGCTGCAAGCCCGTTCGTTGGCGGCGGAGCTCCGCCAGGCGCGGGCGGAGAATTTGCAGTTGCGCGCCGACGCCGCCGAGAACGCCCGCTTGAACGCCCTGCTGGGCTTCCATCCGCGCCAGGTGGAACGCCTGTTGCCGGCCGCGGTCATCGGCGGCAGCGCGTCGCCGGACTCGCAGGTGCTGTACGTCAACCGTGGCGCGGCGGACGGCGTCTCCCGCAATATGCCGGTGCTCTGCCCCTCCGGCGTGGTCGGCAAGATCACGCAAACCTTCGGCCATGAATCCGAGGTGCTGCTGATCACCGACCCCGGCTCCGGCGTGGGCGCAATGCTCGCCGATTCCCACGGCCATGGCGTGCTTTGGGGCCGCGGCCCGGACGAAACCGCCTTGCGCTTCGTCAGCCGCCATGAGCAGGTGCGCGCCGGCGAAGCCGTCGTCACCTCCGGAGAAGACCAAATCTTTCCCGCCGGCTTGCCGCTCGGCAGCGTCACCCGTGTCCGGCCCGGCCAGCCCTTCTGGAGCATCACCGTTCGCCCCGCGGCGGATGCCGCGGCGCTGCAAAATGTGCTGATCGCCACCCGCCTGCGCCCCCAGCCACCCGCCGCCGATGTGCAAGCCTCGCTGACGCCGGCGAAAATCCTCAGCCATAAGCTCCCGGCGGTGCCGCGCGACCCCTGGAATCCGCCCACCGGGCCGCCGATAGCGGCAACCCAACTGTTCGCGGCGCGGGCCGCCGCCCGCCGTGCCGCCGCGGCCCGCGCCGCGGCGCGCCTCGCGGCGCAATCGCCGGCCCCCGGCGCGGCGTCCCCCGCTGCCACGGCCCAATCCGGCGCCGCCAAGCCCCCGGCCGCGGCGAAGGCCCACGCAACGGCCGCAGCGGCCGCCCATGCAGCAATCGCGGCGAACCCGCAATCCCATCCCGCCGCCGCCGCGCCACCCGCCACGCCGCACCCACGGAGGCCGCAATGAGCGACTACTTCGCTCCTCCGCGCGCGGAGATTGCCCTCTATCGCTTCCCTTCCCTGTTTTATCCCATCGCGGCGATCGTCGCTCTGGCGCTGCAAGCCTATCTGCCGCTGCTGTTTCATGCCGCCGTCTACCTCGACCTGCCCCTGTTCGTCGTCGTCTATTACGGCCTTTGCGCCCGCAACGCCACCGGCGCGGTGGTCGCCGGCGCCACGATGGGATTGCTGCAAGACGGCGTTTCCCACCTGGCGCTGGGCCTGAACGGAATCGCCGAAACCTTGGCCGGCTTCATCGCCGCCGGCATCGGCGGCCGCCTGGACAGTGATAACGCCGGCGTCCGCTTCCTGGTCGTCGCCGGGCTGTACGCCATGAACGTCGCCCTGATCTTCCTGATGGAGCGCTATCTGATGGCGCGCATGGTTCCCTGGTGGGGCGGCCGGCTGGCGCTGGCCGCCGCGTTCAACGGCGCCGCCGCGGTGCCCGTGTTCCGCCTGCTCGACCGCTTCCGTCAGGCGCGCTAACGCATGGCCATTCGCTATCATTCCGACGACGTCCTGCCCGGCGGCCGCATCCGCGTGGTGCAGTTTCTGTTGGCCGCGGCGTTTCTAGTGCTGGTCCTGGCGTTGTGGCAGTTGCAAATTCTCCACCAGCGCCACTGGAAGCAACTGGCGCGGGACAACCGCGTTCGCACCGAGCCGATTCCCGCGCCCCGCGGCCGCATTTTGGACCGTCGCGGCCGCGTCCTCGTCGGCAATTACGCCTCCTTCAGCGCCCTGTTGGTGCGCCAGGAGGAACCGCATTGGCGCGCCGATCTGCCCGCCATCGCCGCCGGGCTGCATCTTGATTTGGCCCAATTGCAGCAGCAGTTGCGCCGCCAGGAAAGCATCCCGACCTACCAGCCCATCCTGCTGAAGGACAACATTACCCCCGCCGACGTCGCTTTCATTGATTCGCATCGCGACCAGTTCCCCGAACTCGAGACCATGACCATCAGCCGCCGTCTCTATCCCAGCGACGGCTACGCGGCCCAGGTGCTGGGGTATGTGGGCGAGGCCACCCCCGCCGACATGGCCCATTACCATGTCGCCGCCGGCACCCTGGTGGGCAAGAGCGGGCTGGAGGCGTATTACAACAAATGGCTGATGGGCAAGGACGGGCTGCGCCGCGTCATGGTGAACAGCCGCGGTCAGGTCATGGGTCATCTGCCCGGCATCCCGCCCACGCCGGGCCATGATCTACGCACGACGCTGGACGCCACGCTGCAAAACGCCGCCGAAGAGGCCATGGGCGACCGCCCCGGCGCCATCGTCGCGTTGAACCCGCAGAATGGCCAGGTTCTGGCCATGGTCAGCACGCCGGCATATAACGCCAACGATTTTACCTTCGGCATCACCGAAAAAGAGTGGCGCGCGCTGCTCACCAATCCGCACCACCCCTTATTGAACAAAGCGATCCAAGCCGAACTCGCCCCCGGCTCGATGTTCAAAATCATCGTGGCGGTAGCGGGACTGGAGGAAGGGATCGCCCAACACCAAGTCGTGGACTGCAAGGGCGGCGCCACCTTTTATGGCCACTACTACAAATGCTGGGTTCCGACCGGCCACGGCGTCACCAACCTCACCAAGGCCTTGACGCAGTCCTGTGACGTTTTCTTTTACACCCTGGGCAACAAGCTCGGCATCCAAACCATCGCCCATTACGCCAAGGCCCTGGGCCTGGGCCGGCCCACGGGCATTGATCTGCCGCAGGAAGCCGGCGGCCTGATCCCCACGCCCGCCTGGAAGCAGCGCCGGTTCCACCAACCTTGGTGGAAGGGCCAAACCATTATTGTCTCCATCGGCCAAGGACCGATCGAAACCACGCCGCTGCAAATCGCTCATACCATCGGCGGCATCGCCATCGGCGGCACGTTCATGCGCCCGCATTTGGCGTTCAATGGTGAAGTGCCCGCCGCGGATCACCCCCCCAACCGCACGCCCAAGAAGTTCACCTTCCCGCTTTCCGCCCAAGTCGTCAGCGCCGTGGACGCCGGCCTGCGCGGCGTGGTCCTGCCCGGCGGCACCGCCGCCACCGCGGAAATTCCGGGATTGGATTGGGGCGGGAAAACCGGCACCGCGCAAACCGTTTCCGACACCACCTTCGCGCACCTGGGCCGCAACCTGCGCCGGCGCTTCATGGACAACGCCTGGTTCATCGCCCTCTACCCCTTGCAGAATCCCACCCTTGCCATCTGCGTCCTGTACCAGCATGGGTCGGAAAGCTATTACGCCGCCAACATCGCCTCCCAAGTGGTTGCGGCCTACGCTCAAGAGCGGCGGCAGCGGCAAAACACCATCGCTGCACGCCTGCGGCGCGCCCTCGGCGCCACCCCGCGCCACTGGGCGCTGGTGGCCCCGCCCCCGCCGCCCGCGCGCCGCTCCGCCCCATCTCAGCCATGAGCCGCTGGCGCGACCTCGACTGGATCGTCCTTGGCCTGGCGCTGCTGATTTCCTGCATCGGCATTCTGGAAATTCATGGCGCCACGGTGGGCACCAAATTCGCCGGCATTTACGTCAAGCAAATCTACTTCCTGGTTGCCGGGGTCGTTCTCCTTTTCATCGTCAGCCGCATTGATTACCAGTTGCTGCTGGACGCCGCTCCCTGGCTCTACTTGCTCTCGGTCGGCGCCCTCGGCTTGGTGCTCGTCGTCGGCCGCGCCATCTTCCATTCCCGCCGCTGGATCCCCCTCGGGCCCTTGCACCTGCAAGTCTCCGAGCTGGTGAAACTGGTTATAATCGTTGTGGTGGCAAGGTATTTCGCGGGTACGCGGAACGCCTTGCCAGGGTTCCGTGACGCCATTCGCATCGGCCTGCTGGTCGGAGTGCCCATGCTTTTGGTCCTGGCGGAACCGGATCTGGGTACCGCGCTCACCTATCTGCCTGTCGCCGCGATGGGTTTGTGGTTAGGGGGCCTGCGGTGGCGCCATTTCGCCATCCTCGGCCTCTTGGGGCTCATGGTCCTGCCTTTGGCCTGGCGCCATATGCACCCCTATCAAAAGGCACGCTTGGAAAGTTTTCTTCGCCCCCAAGCCGACCCCTTGGGAACCGGCTACCAACTGCTGCAATCCAAGATCGCGGTGGGTTCGGGCGGCCTATGGGGAACCGGCGCCGCGCACGGATCGCAAACCCGCGGAGCGTTTCTGCCCGTGCCGCAGACGGATTTTATTTTCGCCGCCTACGCCGAACAGTATGGCTTTCTCGGCGGCATCGCTTTATTGTTTCTGTACCTGCTGCTTCTGATGCGGTTGATTCAGGATGCGCAGTCCGCTCCGGATCGTGGCGGCGGATTGTTGATTATGGGAATCGTCGCGGTGCTGGCGTTCCATGTCCTGGTGAACGTGGGCATGGCCGTCGGCGTGATGCCGGTCACCGGCATCCCGCTGCCCCTGATGAGTTCGGGAGGATCGTCGTTATTGTTCACCTTTGCGGCCTTGGGCGTGGCCATGAACGTCCGGATGAGCCGCTTCGTGAATTCGTAGCATTGCCGTGGATGTACCCGCCGCCGCGCCTCGCGGCGCGCGGCGGGCGACAACAAGTTTGCGAACGCCCGCAAGGGCGGAGAGCCAGACCGGGAAACGGCGGGGCGGCGATGCCGCCGGCCATGGGACGGTCCGTGGGCTCGCATGAGGGTTCGGCTGAAAATCCGCATCCGCAACCATCGCCTTTGGGCATCGCGGTTGCGCGAACGTCGCGCCTCATGTCCTCTCCGCTCTCCCGGGCATGGGAGAGGTAATGAACAAAGAACTGTACATTTCCGCCAACCCGCATGAGACGCGGATCGCGCTCAGCGAGGATGGCGAACTCACCGAGGTCTATTACGAGCGTGAGCGCGAATATTCGCTAGCCGGCAGCATCTACAAGGGGCGCGTCACCCGCGTCCTGCCCGGCATGCAAAGCGCCTTCGTGGACATCGGCCTGGAACGCGATGCGTTCCTCTACGTCACCGATTTCTTCGAGGACATGGAGGAATTCGACGAGCTCGCCGAGGGCGGCGCTCCCGTTCCCAGCCGCCGCCCCGCCCCGCCCGCCGAAGGTGCAACCGCGCCGCCGGCCGCCGAGGGCGGAGCGGCGCCACCGGCCGAAGCGGGGGGCGACGCCGCCGCGCCGGCGCACCGCGAAGGCCGCCGCCGCCGCGGCCGCCGCGGCCGCGGCCGACATCGCGAGCAGGGCGGCATTCCCGATTCCAAGTTCGCCAGCACCGCCGCGCCGGACGCCGAAGCCGCCGCCGACACATCCCCGGAAGCCGCCGCCGCGCCGCCAACCCCGGCGGAGCGCGCCGCCCGCCCCGAGCCGATTCCCGCCGCCGCTCCGGCACCCGTCCACGCGCCCAGCCGGCAG
>JAKAUF010000298.1 GCA_021827785.1 Acidobacteriota bacterium
GGGTCGTTCCAAATTACCGTGCGCCGGCCGGCGGCGGCGGCGTCCAATTGGCTGGCTCACGGCGCGGCCGTGCCCCTGCGCGCCGTGCCCGGCGGCGCCCGGCTGGAGGTGCGCTTGAAGCATGAAGGCGTCGCCGTCATCGAGCTGACGCCGGCGGCGCTAAGATAAAGCCATGAGCATTGGCACCGAGCGCTACCAGAATCTGGACCCGCACGACTATCGGCCGGGAACGCAAGAGATTTATTACGGTGGCCAGCAGCATGAAGGCTTGGTGCTGACCACTCTGGACCGGGCGGTCAACTGGGTGCGGAAGAACTCGATTTGGCCGATGACCTTCGGCCTGGCCTGCTGCGCCATCGAGATGATGAGCATGTCGGCGTCGCGCTTCGACATCGCCCGCTTCGGCGCCGAGGTCTTCCGGCCCTCTCCGCGGCAGTCGGATCTGATGATCATCGCCGGGCGGGTTTCGCAGAAGATGGCGCCGGTGATCCGGCAGCTGTACGAACAGATGCCGGAGCCGAAATACGCCATCAGCATGGGAGCTTGCGCCACCTCGGGCGGGGTGTTCAACAATTACGCGCTGGTGCAGGGCGTCAACCAGGTCATCCCGATTGACGTCTACGTGCCCGGATGCCCGCCGCGACCGGAGCAGCTGATCTACGCCATTTTGACGCTGCAAAAAAAGATCGGCGAAGAGCGGGGCAGCTTCAAGCGCGCGCTGAACCTGAGCAGCTAACCGCCCTAGACGCGGGGCGGTCACATCCCGTATCCCGCTGCGGGGAGCGTTCGGTCGTTCGCCCGCGATCCTCATCCTGCAATCGCTGGCGACGCGTCGCCCACGAACTGTCCGCGGCGTCTTCGCCGCGGCGCAGCCCCCAGCCGCAGACCGGCCCCCGCCGTGGAGCGGCCCCCGCCGTGTCGCACGCGTCAGCCGTGGAGCGGGCTTTAGCCCGCGTGGCGGCGGGCTTCAGCCTGCCGCAGCCTAGCGCGGGGCCGCGCTTTTCGCCCGGTGGCCAAAGCGGGCGCGGGCGGACGGCGAAATTCCCCTCGCGCCTTAGGGTCGGCGGCACGACGCCGCCGCCCGTCTGCGCCCGAAACCTGGCGCGGCCCCCGGCGCGTGGACGAAAGCGCCTAGCGGCAGTTGACGGCGCAGGCCCCGACCAAATAGCCCAACATGCCGCCGACCACCAAATCCGAGGAGAAGTGCACCTTGCCGGTGAAGCGCAGCACGGAAATCGTCGTGGCCAGCCCGTAGCCCACCCATGCCACCCATTTATGGTGGGGATAGCGGTGGGCGAGGAACGAGGCGACGGTGAACGAGGCGATAGCGTGGCCGGAGGGAAAGCTGTTGCCGCCTTGGAAAAAGCCGCCGTCGCCGTCCCCGGTCAGAAAGGGCCGCTCCCGGCCCGCTGCGAGCTTCAGCGCCTGCACCGCGGCGGTGGTGTAGCCGATGGCGGCGACGCCGGCCAGCATCGTCTTCCAAGGATTGTGGTCGCGGCGCAGGAGGAAGCTGTCGGCCACGCCCTCGATGGGCAGGGCGATCAGCAGTAAATCGTTGGAGACGGTGCGGGAATCGTAGGCGCCGTCGTTGGCGGCAACTTGGGCGGAGGCGGGCTGGTCCACGAACGCGATCAGGGCCGCCGTGCCCAAGACCGCCGGCACGGTGAACTTCCAGTGGTGCACCGCGGCGGCGGGCAGGTGCAAGGTGCCCCGCCAAAGGCGGCCGAGGGTGGCTCCGGGCGAGGCGTCGAAGCCTCCGGAGTGCGTTTGGATGATGGCGCTCGGACGGAGCCATTCATTCGACAACGCGTCATGCGCCAGTGCGTCATGCGCCAACGCGTCATCCGCCAACGGGTCATGCGACCACGCGCCCGGCAAATCGCGCGGGGCGCGCGGCCCGGCCGCGCTGGGGCCCGGGCCCATCATCGTTCGCGAAAATGGTGCGACCGCCAAGCCGCTGGTTGGCAGCGGGAACGGGGCGCTCGCCACGGCGTCCACCGGAGCGCCGGTCGCAGGCGTTATCGGGGCGGCGGCCAAGGTGTTGGCCGGCACGCGGAACGGCGGGAGGTTTGCGCCGCGCGGCAAAACGCCGGCCGGAGCGGCGGCCACGGCGGCCCTCGGCGCGGCGGCCGTGACGGGGGCCGCGGTGCCGTCCGGAGCGTTTGCCGCCACGGCGGCCGGCGGCGCGGAGCGCGTGCCCGGCGGCGGCGTTTGGGCCCCCGGTTGCGCTTGCGCCGCGACGCAGAACGTCATCAGCAGCACGGCGGCGGCGAGTTGCCTGCGAATCGCGGCGGCAGACCGCGGGGCGGCGCGGCGGTTGGCGCGCGGGGCGGGGCGGGACGAAGCATCTTCCGGTGCGCCGCAACCGCCTGGCGCGGAACCTGATGGCTGCATTGCTGTCAGAGTAGCCGAGCCGCCGCCGCCGCGCCATCCAGAAACGCGCGCATCGCGTGGGGCGATGCGGCCGGCGCACGTTCCCGGCCGTCCAACCGTACGCCGCCATCCCCTCGCGCCGCGTCCACGCGTAGCAGCGCTCCGCGGGCAGCCGTCGCAGGGCGGGCGGCGCAGCATTGCTTGGCGCGGGCCCCAGCGCGGCTACCCACCCCAACGCGCGCCGCTGCGCGTTGGGGACCCCGGCTTTGGGGGCCGCGCCGCGTCGC
>JAKAUF010000260.1 GCA_021827785.1 Acidobacteriota bacterium
CGCCGCTTTCTCATAGGCGAGGGCGCGAAAGGGGTCATTGCCATCGAGCGCGAGCGCACGCGACATCTGCTCGAAGAGCGCGGCAATTTGTTGCCTGGCTAGACCGGCCATGGGCGCGTGGACCTCCCGGTTCAACCGAATCCCAGCATTCTCCGGGCCAAACAGGGTGCTCGCGGAGCGCGCGCATTGCAACGGCGCCTTGGGCGCCATCCCCCACGCGGTTGTGGCAAAGCCCCCATGGCGCCGCCGGCAATTCGCGGGGGCCGCGCCTTTTGCCCGGGGAGCAAAGAGGGCGGGGAAAGGCCGCGAAACTCCCAGTGCGCCGACGGCGCACGCGGGGACGCCGCGGCCCGCCCCGGGCAAGCGAAGCGGCGCGGCTCCCAAAGCCGGGGGTCCCCAACGCGCAGCGGTGCGCGTTGGGGTGGAGCGACGCGCCAGCTGGGCTGGGGCGGGCTGGGGTCCCCGGCCCAGCCGGCGCGCAAGCGGGACGCCCCGCCGCAGGCGGGGCTGGGGCCCGCGCCAAGCGATTGTTCGCTCGACCGCTCCCGTGACTAGAGAAAACAGCCTGGACGTCCGGCGGAAACGGCCCATTGCGTGCGGCATTCGTTTCGAGCCAAGTAGCTCTGAAGCAGGAGATGCAATGACGCGATTGGGCGGAGGGGAAGTGCACGGCGAGGTGAGCCCAGGATTTGGGCCCGTGGGGGCCGCGTTCGCGGACAATTTTTTGCGCCGGGGTGAGTTGGGCGGAGCATGTTGCGCCTATTACAACGGCCGGAAGGTGGTGGACATTTGGGGCGGAGCCCGGAACCGGGAGACGCGCGAGCCGTGGGAGCCGGACACGATGGTAGTGATCCACTCGGCAACCAAGGGCCTGGCGGCGATGACCCTGGCCGTGGCCCACTCCCGCGGCTGGCTGGATTATGACGAGCGTGTCAGCGCCTATTGGCCGGAGTTCGCGCAATGCGGCAAGGAACGCATTACCGTGCGCCAGCTCTTGGCCCACCAGGCGGGTTTGTTCGCGTTCAATGAGCGGGTGGATGGCGCCACCGTGGCCGACCTGGACCGCCTGGCCACCGTGATGGCGCGCCAGGCGCCCCGCTGGGAACCGGGCACTCGGCAGGCCTATCACGCGCTCACGCTCGGCTTTTACGAGGGCGAGTTGTTGCGCCGCTTGGACCCGCGGCGCCGCAGTTTGGGGAGGTTTTTCCAGGAGGAGATCGCGGCGCCGTTGGGCGAGGCGATGCACATTGGACTGCCCGCGGCGATTCCGAACGCACGCCTGGCCAAGCTGGCGCCGCCCAGCGTGCTGGAGGTCATGCGCGGGTTCGGTCCGCGCTTGGCTTTGGAGGCGCTGAATCCCAAATCCAACATCAGCCGCGCGCTGCGAGTGAATCCAGGCAGCGGCGTCTACCTCGACCGGCAGCGGATCTACGCGCGCGAGCTCGAGGTGCCATCGGGCAACGGCGTCGGCACGGCGCGGGCCATCGCCCACGCGTATGGCGTCTTCGCCAACGGCGGGAAGGAACTCGGGCTGCGCCGGGAGACGCTGGATTTGCTGGCGGCGCCCGCCATTCCGCCAACACGCGGTTTTCACGACGAATGCCTAACAGGCGAGGTGCGGTTTTCGCTGGGGTTCATGAAGCCGAGCCCCGCGTTTCCGTTCGGCGCCGGCGACACGGCCTTTGGGGCGCCGGGCGCCGGCGGGGCGATGGGATTCGCCGAGCCCGCCACCGGCGTCGGTTACGCCTATGTGACCAGCCAGATGGGGGCGCGGCTCACCGGCGACCCGCGGGACATCGCCCTGCGCGACGCGCTGTACGCCGCCATCCGCCGCCTGCCGCAGCGCTCGAGCAGCGGCCAAGCGGCGTAGCGCCTAGTCGCCGCCGGCTTCGGCGGCGGAGGCGCGGGCAGGAGCGGCGCGCCGGGCGGGGAGATAAGGGTGGATCAAGACCTGATAGGCGCCGGCGCCGATCGGCCCGCCGAGCAGCGGTCCGGCGATGGGCACCCACCAATAATGTCCCGGCGCGGGCAGCGCCGCGTGGCCCCAGCCGGCGAAAAAGCAAAACAGCCGCGGGCCGAAATCGCGGGCGGGGTTGATGGCCCACCCCTCCAGATATCCCATCGAGGCGCCGATGGTGGCGACGAGCAGCCCGATAAAGAACGCGCTGGTGTTGGCCATGGGCGCCATCTCGTTGTACTGCTCGGTGATGGCGAAAATGCCGAACAGCAGCAGGGCGGTCAAAACGATCTCGTCCCCGAAGGCATGGCCTACCGTCACCGCCAGGCCGGGATGGGTGAAGAAGGCCGCCGCCGCGCCGCCCGCCGCGCGGGTCAAATGGTGCGCTTGGTTGAAGCGGTCAATGACCGGCGAGAACAGCAAATACACCAGACCCGCGCCGGCGAAACCGCCCACCACCTGCGCCGCGCAATAGGGCCCGACTTTTTTCCAGGGGAAGCGGCGATAGCAGGCCAGCGCCACGGTGACCGCCGGATTGGCGTGCGTGCCGGAGACCGAGCCGGTGACGTAGATCGCCATGGTCACGCCCAATCCCCAGGCCATGCACACGCCCCAGTACGCGTGCAGATAGGGGCTGGGCTGGTAGAGCGTGTACATGCAGGCGGCGGAGTCGCCGAAAGCCAAAATTAAAAACACCGCC
>JAKAUF010000385.1 GCA_021827785.1 Acidobacteriota bacterium
CGTTTCTCCGGCGGTGTCGAATAACGCGATGCCCGCGCCTTCGGCGCCCAGCCGCACCTGCGCCCGCGCCCGGCGCTCGGCGTCGGCAAAGGTGATCTTCGGTCCTTCCGCGCCCAGAGCCAACTGCCCGCGCACGCGCTGCTGCTCATCGAGCAGGGTCAAATAGGACGCTTGCCCCGCCAACCCCAGCCAGGCGCGCGTTTCGCCGCTGCCCAACTGAAACGCGATGCCGGGATCGTCGCCTCCCAGCTGCACCCGCGCCATGACCGGTTCCACCCCGCGCCCAGGATTGGCGGGCGCGGGCGCCGGAACGGGAGCGGGACTATCGCTAAAGGGCATGGTGGTGAGGACAGCCAATGGGGGGTTTCTCCCGGTTCAACCGGCTTTCTGCCGTCAACGGCGCGGCTTGTCCAACTGTGGCACTTCTATTTGCGCGGAAGCAATGTTCGCTCCGAAAGTTGCGGTAATCAATCGTGCCCCGGCCTTAGGGACAGGCCCGCCGCCAGCCTGCGATGCGCGCGCCGCGCTTATCCCGCGGCGGCGCCGTGGGCGCGCGGCGCGGCGGCGCCGAAGCGATGGCGCAGCAGCGCCGCCAGCGGCCAGCCGTAGGCTTGCTCCAGCGGCGCCACGCGCTGCGCCGCATAGTCCAGCGCGGCCGCGGCCATGGCGCGCTGCAACGCCTCGGCGCCGGATTCCAGCGTGGTCCGGATCGGCGCGACGGCGGGCGGCGCGGCGGCGGCGCCGCTGAGGGCGATGACCCCGGTCTGGTCAAACCCCCAGCGGTCGCGCGCTTCCTCCCACGCCCGCCGCGCCGGCCGGTCCCAGGCGCCGGGAGTGCAGACCACGCACCACAAGCGCCCGGCGAACTCCGCCACCACGTGCGGTGGCATCGCCCCGGCCAGGGCCCGCGGCCACAGGACGTTGGCGCAGCCCAATTCACTCAGCCGTTCCGTCAACCAGAGCAGCGGCCACTGTTGCTCGCTGCGCGCCGCCTGTGCCGAGGGCGCGTAGGCATCGTCCTCGCGCGATGGCGCCGACGCCAGTTGCGCGGCGGCCAGGCGGTCCAGCGCGGCCCGGGCGTCGGCGGATTCCGCCAGCAGATCGGCGCCGCGCAGCCGGCCCGCCTGTTGCAATCGCTCCAGCCAGGCGCGGGCGGCGGGGTCGGCCAGCAGCGCGGCCCGGTCGAGATCCTCCAAGCGCAGACGGGGCGGGGCGTACTCACCGCTGGCGGCCAGGGGCGCCAAGCGCCTCGGCTGCAACGGATCGCGCCACGCCGGCTCGGCTTCCCCGGCCAGGACCGCATTCCACGCGGCGCGCCAGACTTGCAACGGATTGGCCGCGGCCAGCCCGCTTGCCCGGATCAAGCCAATTTCCAACTCCGGTTCTTCCCTGGGGGCGGGGTACTTCGCGACGGCGTAAAACCACTCCGCCGGCGATTCCGTTCCCGGCGCGAAGAAAATGCCGCCGCTCAGCGCCGCGGTCGCGCGCATGGGCGGCGCGGCGCCACGGTCCGGCAGCGCCGCGGCGAAGCCATCGGCGGCGGCCCGCGCCGCCGACCGCCAGCCGGCCCGCACCAGCCAGTCTTCGGCGGCGGCCATTGCCCCCGCCGTAACCGCTCGTGGCGTTACCAGGAATTCCGTCCGGATCATTCAGCGTCACCGGGCGGCGTGCGCCATCCATTCCGCCGTCCGCCCCTCAGAATGCCACGCCGGCGGGCATTTTCTTCCCGGCCAGGGGTAACCGGAAGGCGCACCTGTTCCTCCGGCCGGGTGCAGATTGGGTTCTACTGTACGCCGCCGCCGCGGCGCGCCGCCTCGCGCCGCCTATAATGCCGCCATGAGCGTAGTCAGCGGCGCCGAACCAACCTTCGCCGGACCCTTGGTATCGGAGCCGGTTTCGGCCAAGCAGCAGTGGGAGCGCAAGCTGCGGGCGGATATTGAAAGCACCTTGCAGGAGGCGATGCGCACGCTGCGCTTCGCGCTGGAAAGCCGCCTGCAACAAGAGTTGAACGCCGGCTTGGCCAACGCCCTCCACGACGCCAGCCCCGCCGTGCAGCAGGCGCTGGTGCGGCGCGTGGGCAGTTGGTCGGCGCAACTGCCGCCGCCCCAGACCGAGCCCTGGGCCGCTTGGATTGGCGGGCTGCTGGATGCCGCCGAGCCGCCGCGGATTTTATCCGCTTTGTTCGCAGCCGCCAGCGCGCTGGCCCCACATTTGGCTATTTACGTGGTGCGCGGTCCGGCGGCGATCGCCTGGCGCTGTAGCGGTATTCACGCGCCCGCGCGCATGGATTGGGAGAACGGCGATTCGGTGTTTCGCCGGGCCATTTCCACCGGCTTGCCGGTGCAGTGGCGGCCGGGGGTGGTTGGCGCTCCGGGCGCGCCGTGGGGGCCCGCCGGCGCCGTATATCCGCTTTCGGTGCGCGGCAAGACCATCGCCTTGCTCTGTCATGAGGCGAACCGCGCCGCCGGTCAGGCCGCGGGCAATTCCGCCGCCGACGCCGGAGTCGAATCCCGCATGGCGGTGCTGGCGCGCGTGGCCAGCCTAAGTTTGGAGCAGGCGATGCACCAAGGCGGCGGTTTGGCGCTGCACGCCGAGTCGGCGCTGGACACCGCCTCGGAAGCCCCGCCCGCGCCCGCCGAATTCCCCGTGG
>JAKAUF010000189.1:0-2351 GCA_021827785.1 Acidobacteriota bacterium
CCTGTTGCCTTGGGTGGAGGGCGGATGCTTTTTATTTCCCCGCGCCAAGCCGGTGCCGCCCACCCTGGTGCTGACCCAGCCCATCATCCTCAGCACGCCGGAGGTGACGGCGACGCCGCCGCCGCCGGCGCCGCCGCCCCAGGTGATCGTTTTAGCTCCGGAGAGCGCCCCGAAGCTCAGCCCGCCGGCGCGCCACCGCCACCGTCGGGTCGCCGCCAGCCGCAAGCCCGCCGAGCCCGCTAGCCCAGCGGCGGCCGACGCCGGGCCGCAGCCGCAGTTGACCAGCGAACTGACACCCGAGGAGGCGGCGCGCTACCGGCGCACGACCGCGGAATGGCTGGACGCGGCCATCCACGACCTGAAGCTGACCGGGAACCGGCAGTTGCCGGCCGAGGCAGCGGCAACGCGGGCGCAGGCGAACGAGTACATCAGCCAGGCGCAGGCGGCGCTGGCGGAGGGCGCGCTGGTGCGGGCGCAAAACCTGGCGCATAAGGCGTTGGTGCTGGCGGAAGCGCTGCTCGGCGGCTGAGCCGCGACGGACCCAGGGAGACGATGGCGGAAAGCGAAGCGCAGCGCGGCCGCGAAGGAATGCTGGCGACGGTGCGCGATGGCGTGCGCGGCTGGCTGGGCGGACGGCGGCGGGGGCCGCTGGGGCTGGCGTTGGGCGGCGGCTTCGCCCGCGGCATCGCGCATATCGGCGTCCTGCAAGTGCTGGAGGAGCACGGCGTGAGGATGGACCGCATCGCCGGCACCAGCGCGGGCAGCGTCATCGCCGCCGCCTTCGCCAGCGGCGTCAGCCCCGGCGAACTGGCGGCAACGGCCTCGGGTGCGCGGCTGAGCGATATGGGCCGCTGGACGTTGTCGCGGATGGGCTTGGCGAGTAACACTCGGATGGACGTCTTTCTTCGCAAGCTGCTGCGCGAAACCGAGTTTGAACGCATGCAAATTCCGTTGCAGGTGGTGGCGACGAACTTGCGCACCGGCGAGCCGCGGGTGTTCTCCACCGGTCCGGTGCTGCCGGCGATCCGCGCCTCCTGCGCCTACCCGCTGATGTACCAGCCGGTGCGGATCGGCGAGGAGTGGTACGTGGACGGCGGCGTGGTTTGTGATGTGCCGGCCGCGCCGCTGCGGTGGGCCGGCTCGGGCCGCATCATCGCCGTCGAGCTGGGCAGCCAGTTGCCGGATACGCCGCCGAACAACATGCTGGAGGTGTTGTCCACGTCGCTGGCGATCGCCGTCCTGCGGCATGCCGAGGACTGGCGGGAGGTGACGGACGTGCTGATCCAGCCGCGCGTGGGAGACTTCGCCTATGACGACTTCGCTCACGCGGAGGCGTTAATCGCGGCGGGAAGGGCCGCCGCCGAGGCGGCGCTGCCGGCGATTTTGCAACTGGCGGGACGGCCGCCGTCGGCGCCGCGGCCGACGGTTGCGGCCCCGGCGCCGGCGGCCAAACAAGCCGCCGAACCAGCCGCCTCGGCGTCGCCGGGGCCCGGCGGCGGTGGCGGGCGCTAGCCGCCGAGCGGGGCTAGCGAGCCGTATCGCCGGCGGCGGCTTGGCGGGTGAAGCGGACCATGGCTTGCAATCGCGCGGCGGCGGCGCCGCTGTCCAGGGAATGGCGCGCGCGGCGCAGCGCCTCGGGCCAGGGGTCGCCGCCGCCGGCGGCGGGCCCGGCGGCAAGGAGGGCGGCGGCGGCATTGAGTACGGCGATGTCGCGGCAGGGGCCCGGCTCGCCTTGCAGGATGGCGCGAATGATGGCGGCGTTGTCGGCCGCGTCGCCGCCGGCCAACTGCGCCAACTGCGCCTTCGGCAGGCCGTAGCGGCTGGCGTCGAAGCGGTAGGTGACGACCGCGCCATCGCGCAACTCGGCCACCTGCGTGGGGGCGGTGGTCGAGAATTCGTCCAGCCCGTCCTCGCCGTGGACGACAAAGGCGCGGCGCGCGCCCAAGGCGCCGAGCGCCGCGGCCAGCTTTTCGGTCCATTCCGGCGCGTAGACGCCGATGACTTGGCAGGGTGCGCCGGCGGGGTTGGTGAGGGGGCCGAGGAGATTGAAGACGGTTCGCACGCGCAGCGCGCGGCGCACCGGCTGGACATGGCGCATCGCGGGATGCCAGGCGGGGGCAAAAAAGAAGCCGATGCCGGTGGCGGCCAGGCATTGGGCGGTGGCCGCCGGCGGCAGATCCACCACCACGCCCAGCGCTTCCAGCACGTCGGCGCTGCCGCAGCGGCTGGAAAGGGAGCGATTGCCGTGCTTGGCGACGCGCAGCCCGGCGCCGGCGGCGATCAAGGCGGCCGCGGTCGAGATGTTGAAGGTGCCGCTGGCGTCGCCGCCGGTTCCGCAGGTGTCCACCAAT
>JAKAUF010000189.1:2361-2645 GCA_021827785.1 Acidobacteriota bacterium
TTCCGGAGACATCCAGGACGCCGGGATCGGACGGCGGAGAAAAGGCGCGGACGGCGGCGCGCATGGCCTGGGCGAAGCCAGTGATTTCCTCGACCGTCTCGCCCTTCATGGCCAGCGCGACCAGCAAGGCGGCGATCGCGGGCTCGGACGCCTGGCCCGCTAAAATCGCCGCCAACGCCGCGCGGGCCTCGGCGCGGGTCAGATCGCGGCGGGCGATCACCTGGCGCAACAGGGCGGAAAAGTCCGCCGCGAGGGCGGCGTCGCCGGCGGCGGCGGGCGGTGGC
>JAKAUF010000081.1 GCA_021827785.1 Acidobacteriota bacterium
CGGGAGCGAGATGGCCGCGGACGATCAAATCGCGGATGCGGCGAAAGGCCATGCGCACGCTGTTGCCTTGTTCGCCGCGCGCGCTGTTTTTGGCCTGGGATGTGGCGCTGGTCGGCATGATGACTCCCGCGGTAAGCGTGGTTAGTATACCCAAAACGCGGTTCCGCCGCTCCGCCCGGTGGTGCGCGGCGGAGGCGCCCCTCGTTGGCTGTCGCGTTTCGCGGGGCCCGCGCCGTTGTCCCGCGGGCAAAGCCGGTGCGGGAAGGCCCTGAAGCTCCCTCTGCGCCCACCGCGCCCGCCGCGGCGTACGATATCCGCATGCGGTGCTCGCGGGCACGGGTCTGGGATTTATGGCGCGAAATCGCCTGGCTGGGGGCTCTCCCGGTCCTTCTTTACTTCCTCCTGTGTGCCCAGCCGCTGCTGGCGCAGGCGCCCGCCGCGCGTGTGCCGGAAATGCGCTACCAAACCCAGCGGCTGAAGAATGGCATTACCGTCATCGTTGCGCCGAACCGGTCCGGCAGCGCCGCCGCGCCGGTGGCGGCCCTGGTTCTGCTTGCCGGTCCGAAGCATGGTCCGGCGCAAGTGCGCACGGTGGTTACCGCGCCTGCCGCCGACTTGGCGGCGGAGCTGTCCGCCGCCGCCGGACAACTGGCGGGTGAGGCCCGGGCCGTGGTTGCCGTCGCCGGCGCGGTTCACATCGCGCCCACGCTAGCCCTGGCAGCGCGGTTGCTGTCATCCCCGCCGCGCGTTCCCGCGGCCCAGCGCGATCCGCCAGCCGCCCGCGGCGCGCCGGGACCGGCGGCGGCAGGCGCAATTTCGCCGTCCGCCGCGGCCGGCAATCATTCCGCGTCCGCCGCCGCGCGGCTTTCCGAAACGCCCACCGGGCCGGCATCGGCCGCCGCCGCTCAGCGCCCGCTGGAGATGACCATCACCTGGCCCGGTCCCAGCGAAAAAGCCAAGGACGCCGCCGCCCTGGCCATGCTCGGCGAGGATCTCTTCGCCGGACCCGATGCTCGCGAGCGCCGCTCGCTGGTCCATAAATGGCGCGCCGCGCTGGCCGTCGCCGGCGGATTGAACTTTCCCGGCAGTTGGAGCGCCTATCAAGCGCCGGGCGCATTCCGGGCCCGCGTGCTGTTCCGGCCCGGCGTCAGTCCCACGCTGGTGCGGGAGTTGGTCTTCCGCCAGATTCACGAAATCGAGGTCAACGGCGTCCCGCTCAGCCAGCTCCGGCGCACGCAGATTTGGACGGCGGCGGAATGGCTGCGCCGCGGGCAGACCGCCGCGGCGCGCGCCCTCCGGCTGGCGCGCGCGGAATGGCGCACCGGCTCGGCGCAGGCGGCCAACTACCTCCTGGCGCCGCTGTACGCGGTGGAACCGCATGCCATGCGGTTGGCCGCCGCGCGCTATCTAAGCGATGCCCTTGGCCGCGTGCAGGTGCGGACCGCGCCGCCGCCATCGCCGCTGGAAAATGCCGCGGGAGTGGAGGGCGCGGAAACGGGCGATGGGGAAGCAAGTCATGCGGACGGCGCCGCCGTAGCGCCGGTGCTTCCGGCGCCGGTCGCCGTTAGCGCAAACGCCGCCGGGCTGACGCGTCCCGCGCCGGCTTGGCGGCCACCCGCTCCGGCCTATGACGGCCAGCATCAAAACGGCCTGCGCGTCATCATCATCCGCGACGCCAGCCTGCCGCTGGTCACCGCCTGGCTCAGCGTGCCCGCGCCTCCGCCCAGCCGGCAGCCGCTGGCGCGGGCTTTGGCGCGGCTGCTGCCGGCGGGTTCACCGGGCCATACTGGCGCCGCCCTGGCCGAGGAGTTTCAAAACTTCGGCGGCAGGCTTTGGGCCCGCGCCGGCGACCGCCGTTTCATCGTCGCCGCCTCCGCCTTGGCGCCGTACATCGGCGGCATGCTGCGGCGGCTGGCCGCGGTCGCCATTCATCCCGCCATTCCCGTTGCCGCGCTGGCGTTGCAGCGGCTGAACGCGCCGGCATGGCGGGCCTGGCGCCAATCCAATCCGCAATGGCTGGCGCGCCAGGAGGCGCTGCGCGTCGCGGCTCCCGGGACATCCGCGCCGCCGCCGGCGATCACCCGCGCCAGCTTGCTGGCGTTGGCTCGCCAGCTGCTGCTGCCCAATAACGACGCCCGCTTGGTCATTGTCGGCGACGTGGACCCGGACTTGGCGCGCTCGCTGTCGGCGCAATATTTCGTGGATGGCTGGCGTTTCGGCTATCCCGCGTCCCGTCCCGCCCCCAAGCCCATGTCGGCGGGCGGGAAGCTGCTGCTGGTCAACGCGCCCGGTGCGAGCGCCGGTTTTGCCTTTGTTCCCAGTGTTCCTCCGCCGGCGCCGGGCGATGCGCTCTACGGCGCCTGGGTGTTGGCCCGCTGGCTGAGCGCGCCGCCGCGGCGGCCCGTGTCCGCCCCCGCCGCCGCTGCCGCGTTGCGCGCCGCGCTCAGCCGCCGCGGCGCCTTGGCGGCCGCGCCCTTGTCCGCCGCCGCGCTGGCCGCGGCGAAGGCGCGCTTCCTGGCGGCGTTCATGGTTCGCTGGCAGACGCAGGCGCAACTCGCCGCCGCCTGGACGCGGGGCAATCCGCGGGAGATGGTTACGGCCGTCATGGCCGCCACGGCGCCGCAGGTGCAAACGGCGGC
>JAKAUF010000369.1 GCA_021827785.1 Acidobacteriota bacterium
AGAACAGCGCTCCGGCGATGAACACGGCGGGAACGCGGGGCGCGAACGCCATGGCCAAGGTCATCACCGCGGTGATCATGCCGGCCGTCACATAGAGAACGCCGCGGGGCAGGCGGTCGGCCAGGTAGCCGCCAACGAGCGCGCCCAGCGAGGCGGTGACGGCGCAGCCGGCGCCGGTGACCCAAATGACGGTCGTCGCCGCGGTATGAAAATCCGGACCCATGCCGGAGAACAAATTGATGGCCGCCTCGGCGCTGGCGGGGGCCAAAAAAATCGCGAAGCCGGTGAGGCACTCCGGCGTTTTCGCGGCGCGCCAAATCGCCTGCATCGCCTGGGTGAAAATCTGCCGGAAGCGGAAGGCGGAGCGGCCCGGCGCTGGAAACCAGGCCGTGGGCAGAACGCCAAGGACGATGACCACGGCCATGCCCGCGGCGAGTTCCGGGCGCGGGACGCGGCGCGCCAGGGACATGATGGCCAGCGACCCAACCGCGCCGCCGCCCAAATTGAACACGTTGGTCCAGCCGCTGACGATGCCGCGGCGCTCGTCGGGGGTGAATTCCGCCGTCCAGCCGGTGATGGCGCCGGAGTACAGCACCATCGCCAGCTCGGCGAGGGTCAAAAGCACGGTGGTCACCGCCAAGTTGCCGGGCGACAGAAGAATCAGCCCGGCGCCGAGACCGATGGCGGCGATGGTGGCGGTCAGCCAGCAATAGGCGCGGCGCGTGAGGCCGGTATCCATGATGGGCTGGAGCAAAAAGGCCCAAAAGGTCGGCGACATGACGATGGCGCTGACGCCCGCGACTTTGTACAGCGGCACGCCGGCATGCGTGAGCAGAAATGGCAGCGCCGTGATGGTGAAGCCCACCACCAAGCCGAAGGAAAGAAAACCGCCGCCGACCACCCAGGGAGCGGGCATCGCGCGGGCGCGCGGCGGGCGATTTGGCTGGGATGAAGGCGCCAAGGCGGGGCGGAAATGCGCGCCGCGGCGGCGGCGCTGTGGTTATCTTACGCGCCGGGCTGGCGCATGGCCAGCATGGCATCGCGGTGCGACATCTCCCGTCTGAGCGCGGCCGGAGCGGTGCGGGCCACGCCTGCGCTTGCGCTCGGCGCGCGTCACGGGCCTCAGCCTGTGTTGTGGAAACAGGCTCCAGCCTGTGTATTGCGGGGTTCAACCCGCGGTCACCCTTGAGGGCAGTACCCGCCACGCCGGAATCGCGGACCGGCATCCGCTTGTCCGTTTCCGCCGCCCGGAGGGCGACGGCCCCGCCGCTGGCGGGACGCCGTCAGAGCACGAGCGCACCCGCA
Organism: Acidobacteriota bacterium; assembly: GCA_021827785.1. Taxonomy (GTDB): domain Bacteria; phylum Acidobacteriota; class Terriglobia; order Terriglobales; family SCQP01; genus JAKAUF01. Next base: position 1,306 of record JAKAUF010000369.1, read on the forward strand.
GGGCGGAAGCCCTAACCCACGCACGGCGGCGCGCGTGGGGTATGCCTCCGGCTTGCGTGCGGTCGCGCTGCGCGCGGCCGGGCCGCCCGGCGTGGGGTATGCCCAGTCCGCTTCGGGACCGAGGCGTTCGCCGGGCCTGCCCTCCCCGGCGCCCGGCTCGAGCGCCGGCGCCCGTCACCCGGAAGCGGATGCGTGCGGCGAGACCCGCGTTCCCCAGCCGGCTAGGCCGCCTTATGGGCCGCCGGGGTCTGCGTCGCGGGGTGATGCGTACGGATGCCCAGAACGTGCCACGCGGGGCAGAAGCCGACCGCGCCGGTCACGACGCCGATGGCGCCAACAATCCACGCCGCCCAAGCCCAGCCGCCGGTCAGCACGCCGAAGGCAGCCAAAGCCAAAAGCACCAATCCGCCGACGACTCGGATCATCATTTCTGTATTGCTCTCATTTCGCCAGGCCATACATACCTCCCTGCCGAAGCGTTTTCCTTCAACCAAGGGGCGAGCACGCGGGGGGCCAATGGCCGGAGCCCCCCGGCGCAACGATTTTGCGACTCCATCCTGGGAGCCAATGGATGCGCGCGGACCCCAGCCCCGCCCGGGGCCCGTTCGGCTGTGTCTGGCGCGGGACAGAGCTCGGCTGTGTCTGGCGTGGGACAGAGCCCGGCTGTGTCTGGCGTGGGACAGAGCCCGGCTGTGTCTGGCGCGGGGCGGTGCCCCGCTTTGTCTGGCGCGCCGCACGGCTGGCGATTGCCGGTCGGTGCTGTCGTGGCGTGCTGGCTCGTGTTCGTTCAGCACGCGTGGCGGTCTGGGGATCCCGCGGGCCGAGCCCGGCTGCTGTTTGGCGCTGGGCGCTGCCCCCTTCGCAACGCTGGGGCCGCACCGCTTCGGTCGCCGCGGCCGGGCCGTTCGCGCGGGGAAATGCACCCCGGCGCTGGGCGCCCGGACCCAGATGCGGGCTACTCTTCTTGTTCCGCCAATTCCTCGCGCAGGCTCCGGAGCTGCCGCTTTTTGGTCTCCACGCGGCGCGTGGCGGGCGGCGCGCCGTGCATGCGGCTCCGGCGGCGCTGGTCGGTGGCGATCTCGGCGGCGGTGGGCGCCGGCCCGCGATGCGGCGACGCCGGAGCCGCTTCCTTTGGCTTGGGCCCTACTCTGCTCTTGCTGGCCATGGCTATCAGCGTAAAGCCGATTCGTGGTGGGTGGAAGGTGCTACTCCCAGAGAGCAGCCCACCGGCGGACCGGGAGATCTGCCCCGAATTTGGGCCCGTGCCCCCTGCAAATGGGGGTAGCCACTCAGTTCGGTGATCAACTTGGCACAGCTCGTTTACCGCCGCGAACATATGAATAGTAAATGTCGCTCAAAACGGAGGCCGCCATGGCGCAGGACGATTCCAAGACGCAGGCGGATGACAACGTGAGGCAGGTGTTTGACTCCTGGCGCAACAAGATCGCCGACGGGGGCACTGGCGGGAGCGCCCCTTCGCGGGTTTGGGCATCGCTGCATCCCGACTTCCAATGCCTGCTGGAGCTTGCATTTCAATACGACGACGTGCGGCGCCAAGCGATCGGCCAACGAGCACGCGGAATTGCGGCTGCCAGCGAAACCCAAATCGAGGGACGGGCGAAAATGCTGTTCATGACCGCCTATCGGTGCTTCATGGAAACGCATCCCGGCCAAATGGAGCATTAGTTTGCCGGCGGGGCGCCGGACCAAAGGCTAGCGCGGCTGCCGGGTCGGGAGCTTGCCCGGCCAGCGCCGGATCGCGCCTGGCGCTTTCTCCCCTGCGCTGCTGGCGTCTCGCGGGCGGGGGCTGGGGCAAGCGGGGCCACCAGTCTCGCCCGCACGCCAAGCGGGACGCCCGCCTGCGGCGGGGCTGGGCCCCGGCAAGCCACTGAGCAGTTCGCGAACCGACACGCTTCTGCACCCCTGCCCCCGCAAATGGGGGTAGCAGCCCAGTTGGGTGATCAATTTGGAACACCGCGAAGACGGCCACGAGCGTTCCAATTGTCTATCTGGCTCAAAACGGAGGCCGCCATGGCGCAGGAAGATTCCACGACTGAGGCTGATGGCAACGCGCGGCAGGTGTTTGACACCTGGCGCGGCAAAATCGCCGCTGAAGGCGACAATGGGCGCGCTCCGTTGCGGGTTTGGGCCGCGCTGCATCCTGACTTCCAATACCTGCTGGAGCTCGCGTTTCAGTACGAAGATGCCCGCCGCCTGGCAAGCGATCGGCGCGAGTGCGGGATTCTGACGGCGAAAGACGTGGAACAGGAGGAACGGGCCGGGCTGCTGTTCATGACCGCCTATTGGTGCTTCATGGAGGCGCATCCCGATCAAATGGAGCATTAGTTCGGGCGCTGGCGGCGGACCAAAAGCCGGCCCGGCCGGCGCCGGATCGCACCAGGCAATGAGGGCCGCCCCGCCCTCGTGGAACCGGCTTTAGCCGGTGTGCTGTGGGCTTCAGCCCGCAGTCGCCCCCGCGCGGCGGAAGGCGATGACGAGGCGATGACAACAACGCATTCCAGGACACCATCATGAAATTAGCCGAGGCGCTGGCGGAACGCAGTGACTGCCAGGTGCGCATTGAAGAGATCCGCAAGCGAATCGTGCGCTCCGCGCGCGTGCAAGAAGGCGAGCAGCCCGCGGAGAACATCAGCGACCTGCTCGCCGAGTCGGAGCGGACGTTCGCCCGCCTGCTGGAGCTGGTCAGGGCCATCCACCGCACCAACGCGCGCACCGCGTTCGACGGCAGCCGGACGGTCGCCGACGCCATCGCGGAGCGGGATCTTGTCGGCAAGCGCCGCGAGTTTCTTGCCGCCATTGCCGAGGCCGCATCCACGCGGCAGGACCGTTACTCCAAATCAGAGGTGAAGTTTGTCGCCGCCCTCTCCATCGCGAACGTGCACGCCGAAGTGGACCGGCTGGCGACACGCTACCGCGAGCTGGACACGCGTTTGCAAGAACTCAGCTGGAACACCGAATTGGCCTGAAGGCGGTTGCTGGCCTTCGCTAGCCTTTTTCGCAGCGAGCGCAGGCCCTGCCAGCGGCGAATCCGGCATGGTGGCCCCGATCCCGGCCGTCGCGCCGTTTGTACCTGGCGCACAGTCGGCACGAAAACACGGCGACATTTCCCCGGGGCGGGCCGGCGCACCGGCGTCCTCGCCGGCGGTGTTGCGGAACTCGGGTGCCGGCCGGCGGCGCGGCCGCAGCGTGCGATGGTCCGCCAGCGCCGCCGCTCTGCGGCCCGCGCCAGGAAATGAGTCGGCGCTCCCGCCCCGCCCTCGCGGAGCCGGCTTTAGCCGGTGCGCTGTGTGCGTCAGCCCGCAGCCGCCCCCGCGCGGCCCGGCCGCGCTGGAGCCCGCGCTAGGAGATGAACCGGGTTTGGGGGGATCTGGCGGTTCTGGCGGAGAGGGGGGGATTCGAACCCCCGGTACAGGTTTTAGCCCGTACAACGGTTTAGCAAACCGCCGCCTTAAGCCACTCGGCCACCTCTCCGGCGGGCCCGGCGGCCGGCTCACGGCGCCGGGGCTCTCTCCATCATACGGGAGTGCGGCAGCTGTTGGGCAGCGCGCTGGGAGGGGTCCAACGCCCTTGGACCCTCCTGGGCTGACTGCCCTTACTGTCAGCAGATCGTGGCTCCGGGCTTGGCGAGGGCGCAATCCTCGAAGGCGCTTTCGGTGACTTTTACGTCGCGACCCGGCACTTTCCTCCACTTGTCGAGGGTTCCCAGGCTTTTGTCGACGATCTCGATCGGTGCGTGTTGGGGGACGGCGGTTAACAATTCTCGGGACCCCGCGTCGTAGTCGGGGAGGGAGTACCCAATCACGAACACCTTTGCGCTGCGGCGGAGGATTGCGGCGGCCTGGGACGCGAGCACGTTCGTCGCTGGCCGCTCTTTCGCCGTGGGACCCGGCGGAAGCAGCATCATGCCGAAATTGGCGTTTATGCAATCCGGGAAGATGTCGGCGAGCGGGCGTTCCGCATCGTAATGGACCCCTTGGATTACTTCGCGTTTGCTCTCGCAGCACCATTCCCCCGAGTGGAGACCGGAGGCGTTCCAGTTCAGGGAGCCGTGCGCCTTGATGATTGGGAATTTCGGCGGGGAGGTCTCCGCCCAGCCGTACGTCCACGGCATCCCGGCCCCCCACAGCAGCGCTTCCAGCAGGAGGTCCCAGTTGAATGTGACGAAGGCGATTCTCTGTGGCCCGGAGGACGCCGACCTGATGTTCGCCGCGAAATTCCTTGTACGGGCTCTTGATCCACCTCGCGTCTTCTACCCCCCGGCGCGCCTCGATTCCCGCCTCGGCCTCCCGGAGCAGTACCCTGGCCTCGCACTTCAGGGCGCTTACGATTAGGTCCTGCTCGGGGCACTCGGCCTGCTCTGTCGCCTTCGACAGCAGCTCCTCGAAACACAGGTCCCCGGCGACCTGGGCCTGGTGGATCCAGCTCTGATATTGTTGCCGGACGTTCGGGTGGCCGGCGCTGATCCGTCCTCGACCTGTTCCCGCATCCCCGACATTAGCGGGTAGCCCTGCGCCGCGGAAAATCCGGCGCCCAAGATGAACGTGGCGGCGTAGCCGTAATGGTCTAGTCGGATCACCACTGGGGAACAGCCTCCAGGCTGCCGCAGCTATCTCCGCGCGGGTTGCGCCGGACGCGCAACCCGGCGGTCGGCGGTCCGTCGGGGTCGCCCGCCAGGAGTGCGCACCGTCAGTGCCACCACAACCTGACGAGCTTGGCGACGAGAGCTCCGGACACCCCGGCGCCAACGATGACGAAGGCGACAAACGAATAGAGCGGCCAAACCACATGGCCGCCGTGGGCCTGGCTGACGAGCATCAACCAGAAGGAAACCAACGCGCCGGCGGATGAGACGACGCAGGCGATCCACAAGGCGCAGCCCGGGCGGTTGAGCTTCCGGTCCGCCTCGGCCTGGACTTCCCGGCCCATCCAGCCGGGCGGGAGCTCGGGATGGGCCGCCCGGGACCGAGCCAGCGCGATACCGGCCAATAGGAGCGCCATGGCAAGCGCTTGGGCGGGAAAGTTGTTGGGCAGCTCCGCCATGATGGCGCCGGCCATGACGAACGTGGCAATGGCCAGCGCGATAACGACGCGGCGTTTTAGGCGTGCCCGGGGCGATACGGTCATGGGCGACTCACCGGGGTGCTCCCGGCGCGGGGAGCGGCCGCGAGCCGCGCACCGCCTTCACGGTGCGCGCATACTGGCGGCGCGCCGCAACTGCTCGATCTGACGACGGGCCAATGGTAAATCAACGTACCGCTGATGGTCCAGGGGTGGCGCACCGGCGGCTACGCCGCTACGGGAGTCATGCCGGGTCTCTCTTCCCCCCAGTTAGGTTATTCGTGGCGACGGTTCGTGCGGCAGACGCCGGTGCAGCGGCGAACCCCGGGCGGCTCGCGAGTCGCTGGCGCGGCGGGCCTCGGCGCCGGACGGCGGCGGGCGGGGTCGGCGGCGCGAGGCGTCGGCATTGGGCGGCCCGGGTGTAGGATGCACGGGATGGCGCAAAAATGGATGCGGCGGATGCGGGTGCCTCCGGCGGTGCTGGCGGCGGTGTTGGGGCTGGCGCTGGGGGCCGCGGCGGCGCCGACGCCGTCGGCGGTGGTGCATGTCCGGCTGAACCACCAGCACTGGACGACCGTGCAATTGCCGGCGACGCCGCTGGGCATCGTGGCGCATGGCAAGGACCTGTGGGCGGTGGGCTGGGACCAGATGGTTGCCGAGTCTTCGGACGGCGGCCGGACATGGACGATCCGGCATTTCCAAAAGCACGGCGAGCTGTTGTTCACGCTGGTGTTTGCCGGTGGCGGTCGGGTCTACGCCTTCGGCTCGGTGGACGACACGCTGGTGAGCAAGGATGGTGGAAAACGCTGGGCGCAAAAAGCTTGGCCGCCGATCGCAGTGGCGCATGCCAGCCTAGGCGGAAATTGGCTGCTGATCGCCGGCGCGCACAAATTCGGCTTCGCGCGCATCAAGCGCTCGGGGGCGTTTTCCCACCTGAACCGGGAGGAGGCCAGCGGCCACCGCCTGACGTGGGCAGTAGCGTCGCTGGCGCCGCGGCGCGCCGCGGTGATTTTTTCCAGGCTCGCCTCGGGCAGCGGACCGGCCAAGGGGGCCCACAAGGCAGCGGCGCCGGGATGGCGGGTGTTGACCACGGCGGACGGGGGCAAGCATTGGCGGCCGCTCATGCTCGCAGGACTGCGAGAGACCAGCGTCGCCGCTGCGGGCGGGAAGTATTGGGTCCGTGCCGTGCCAATGATAGGCAGCGGGCCGGCAGAGATCCTCAGCTCGGCCGGTGGGGGCAAATGGTTGGTGCTGACGGGGGTTGTCGCGGGATCCAGCTGCAACGCGCAGGGATGCGCTGGACGCGGGGCATTCGAGCCGTATGCGGCCATGCAGCCGGGCAAGCCGCCGATGGGGCTCGCCTATCGTCCCGGGCTCGGTGTGGGCGGGCCTCCCGGCAGGTGGGCGGCGGCCGATGACGCGATCTGTGCAGTGGGCGCGCGGCGCCTGCAATGCGTCGGCGCGACGCGCGCGGACCTAATGGGGATCCTGGACCCAGCCGCGCGTTCGCACAGCGCCCCTCCAACACCCGATCAAGCGGCGGCGCGGACACGGTGCTTGCTGTGCTTTCCGCCGCTATATCCGCAAAGCGCGCAGAGCACCGGAGTTGGGGGCACGGTGTTGTTCCGCGCATTCATTAACCGCGCGGGCCGCATCCAATGGCTGGAGTTGCTAGCCGCGCCGGATCGGGCGCTGGCACAGGCAGCAATCGACGCGATATTGAAATGGCGCTATGCGCCGACGCTGGTCAATGGCAAGGCGGTCGGAGTGGACACCCAAATCCAGGTGCACTACGTCGCGAATCCCTAGCCGGCGGAAGTGGCGGCGGGGGAATTGAGCGCCGAGACTGCTCCCTTGCCGAGGCTGCGGTGGTTGTCGTTCCGCTCCAGCCGAGGGAAACGGAGCAGGGCGCGGGGACCGGCGCGCGGGCACTGGCGCGCAGGGCGCGGCGCGGGCCGGGGCCCGGGGTGGGCCGCCGATGCGGGCAGCGCGCAGGCGAGCGACAGCGCGGCGAATGCGGCTGCGGGTCCGAGGCAACGCGAAGCGCGCATGCGGGCCAGTACAGCGGCGGTCGGCGCTCCGCGCCAGCGCTGATGGCGCGGTGTCGGCAGGTTCACGGCCCGGCCCTAGGGAGGTGGACGGATCCGTTGCGCCGAACGGGCGGCTATTGGGATGGTTGCCGATCTTGCGTGCACCACTCCTCGCCGCGGCGGATAAAGAATGGGCGGCCGCACCATCGCGGCAGGTATTGGGGAGCGGGGAGCGGATCGCCGGGCTTCCATTTGCCGAAACGCTCCAGGATGTCCGGCATCTCCGAATCAATCACCGCCAGCGAGTTGCCGTCGCCGTAGCGAGTGGCGCTCCGGAACCGTAGCGTGCGGTGCGAGTAGGGGTGTTGCGCGTTCCAGGTGTAAACGGAGATCCAATACGCGAACGGCGCCGACTGCGTCGGTCTAGCCACGATGATGTCGCCGCGAAGCGGGCCGCTCCGCACGAATCGGGTCTCCTGGTTGTTGTTGCTGCCAGTGCCGTTGGAAAAGATCAGCTTGAATCGGTTCCTCAGCCCGTCATACGCGAAGACCTGGGTGTAAATTGCGTGGCCCCCGTCACCCCCGTACGCGCCAAATGTTTTTACCAACAGCAGCGGGTTCCTGCCGTTTGCGCCCGCGAAGACCACCTTCGCGACGTAAAGGTGGACCGTCGCCCCGAACCGATACAGGCGTGACTCTTTGCCTGGCATGGGAAATCCGCAGCGCGGCGTCAGCCCGTCAACGAAGCACACGGCCACGCCCCAGTTTCGGACCGTCTCGCCAGCCGCGTTCCGCCGGCTCCCCGGCAAGCTCGCCGCGACGAAGGTCCATTGCGTTCTCGTCGCGAACGGGCGCGTCAGGTCCACGTGGGCAATGATCCTCGCGGTCCGCGCGTGCCGGGTCGGCAGCGAGGCGACCGTCGCCTTGTCGACCTTCGCGGCGGAGAACCGCGTGGCGGATTGGGCCACCAATGCCTGGCGGCAGGACAGGAGCAGCAGGGCGGCCAGTAGCCGCCCGCGCGCCGGCGACGGCCTCCCAGCGGCAGGAGCGGACATCATGAGGAGGGTACACCAGCGGCGAGCGGCCCCGAGATTCAACGGGCCGTTAGAGCGCGGGCCTAGCCTAGCTGGGCGCGGGTGTTAGGATGCACGGGATGGCGCAAAAATGGATGCGGCGGATGCGGGTGCCTCCGGCGGTTCTGGCGGCGGTGTTGGGGCTGGCGCTGGGGGCCGCGGCGGCGCCGACGCCGTCGGCGGTGGTGCATGTCCGGCTGAACCACCAGCACTGGACGACGGTGCCACTGCCGGCGACGCCGCTGGGCATCGTGGCGCATGGCAAGGACCTGTGGGCGGTGGGCTGGGACCAGATGGTTGCCGAGTCGCCGGACGGCGGCCGGACATGGACGATCCGGCATTTCCAAAAGCACGGCGAGCTGCTGTTCACGCTGGTGTTTGCCGGCGGCGGCCGGGTCTACGCCTTCGGCTCGGTGGACGACACGCTGGTGAGCAAGGATGGAGGGAAACATTGGGTGCAAAAGGATTGGCTGCCGGTTCCGGTTGCCTACGCCAGCCTGAGCGGCGACTGGCTGCTGGTCGCCAGCGCGGACGAATTTGCGATCGCTCGCCTGAGGCGAACGGGTTCCATCTCCGGCGTTCAGACGGAACGGGCCCGTGGCGTGCGCCTGGTGCAGGGCGTCGCGGCGCGTGCGCCCGGAAGCGGCCTAGTGATGTTCTCGCCGCGGATGATTGCCCCAAAGTCCACGGCTCGGCGAAAGAGCAGGGTCGCTCCCGGCGCTGAGATTTTGGGCACGGCGGACGGGGGCCAGCACTGGAGTCCGCTGCGGTTCGCCGGGCTACGCGTGACCGGCATCGCCGGACAGGGCGGGAGGTATTGGCTGCGCGCCGTTCCCGTGAAGGGCCGCGGGCCGGCGAGGATACTAAACTCCGCCGGCGCGGGCAAATGGTGGGTGCTTACGGGGGTTGTCACGGGATCCGGCTGCAACGCGCAGGGATGCGCGGGGCACGGAGCGTTCGAGCCCTATGCGGCGATGCAACCGGGCAAGGCGCCCATTGGGCTCGCCTATCCGTCCGATCTGGACCTGGGCGGGCCTCCAGGCGGTTGGGCGACGGCCCATGGAGCGATCTGCCAAGTGGGCGCCCACCGGCTGCATTGCATCCGCGCGACGCGCGCGGACCTGGTGGCGGAACTCGCGGCGCGGACGGTCCCCAAGCGCGCGGCGCATTCCGTGGCGCCCGCGATCATGCAGGCGCGATGTTTGTCCTGCCCTTCGCCGAAGTACCCGACTTCCGCATTCACCACAGCGCTGGTACAAGGGACGGTCGTGCTCGGCGCGACCATTAGCCGCAAAGGCAGGGTCCGGTCGCTGCGGCTGCTGGCCGCGCCGGATCGGGCGCTAGCTCAGGCGGCGATCGCGGCGGTGTCGGGATGGCGCTGCAGGCCGATGTTGCGTAACGCCAAGCCGGTTCGGCTGGCAACGCAGATCACGATCCACTTTGCGCTGGATTAGGCGGGGTTAGGCGCGACGGCCGTGGAGCGGGGTTCGGCGGCCGGTTCGGCCAGCCGCCTGCGCCGGTCACGGTGAGCGCGGCCGGCTTCCCGCCGCCGCGCCGGCGAAGACCGGAAGCGCGCCGGGCGGCGCGAGCGTCGGAGCGCGGGGCACGGATGCTGTAGCTGACAGCCGGGACGGCTATCCAACTGCCCTCGCCGTGACGGGTCGCGGCGAGGGCGGCCGGCTTCCCGCCGCCGCGCCGGCGGAGGGTGCAGGCGCGCCGGACGGCGCGAGCGGCTATTTTGGGCGCAGGGCGGCGATGACATCCAGCTATGCACCCGCCCCCATGGAGCGAAACGGAGCGGGGCAGCGGGGAACCACCGCTCATCGCTGCGCCACGAACCTGACCGTGAGGCTCACCTGGATCGTGATAGGCCGACCGTTGAGCAGGGCAGGATGGTAGCGCCACCCCGCAACTGACCGTATCGCGGCCCGCGCCAAGGCGGCGCTGGGGGCCGCAATAAGGACGACATTGCGGACACGGCCGTGGCTCCCGACCAAATAATCCAGGACGGCCCAGCCCTGGACGTGAGCGGACTGGGCGATCAAAGGGTATTCGGGTGCGGGGCAACGGATGCACTCTGGGGCGATTATGGCCCCACCGCGACCGCGGCGAAGGGCGCGCTTCCGTCCGGGTGGGCCGGGCTCGCGGGGACCAGTCAGCGCGCAACGGAGGGTGCTGCCGACGTCGCAGATGGTTCCCGCCGTTGCGGCCCAGGACACAATCGGGCCCCGGTCGGGCGGCGCGGGATAGACCCATGGCTGGGTGAAGGAGGAAATGTCGGCGAAGGGCCGCCAGCCATTGGGATCGCGGCAGCCTTGCGAGTCGCAGTCAAAGCCCGTGCGCTGAACGCCGCGAATGGCGCCCCAGTTCGCACCATCGGTGGAGGTGAGCAGCACCGGCCGTCCCTTCGGGCCGGTGGCGACGATCCAATATCGGCCGGCGGCGGCGGTAGCGTAAAGCGGGCTGATGCGAGTGAAGCGAAGCGAGGGCCAGCGGTGGCCGCCATCGGAGGTGTGCCAGATCCAGGTAAGGTAAGGCGCTGCGCGCGCGTGACCGCGCCCTGATGCGGCAATCACCATCAGGAGAATCGCGCGATTGGCGCTGAGCATCGCCGCCGAGTAGATATGGGCCCGGCCGCGCGCTGATTTCGGCACCCAGCCATCAGGGTAGCCGAACGCGAACCCGCGCGGGCCGACGAGCAGGTCATGATTGGGTCCGGCGAAGAAGGCTTGGGTCACGGCGAAAGCGGGGTGGCCTAAATTGCCCCAGGCCTTGCCACCATTGTCGCTAGCGAGGCCCTCGTCCACGGCGCCAAAGGCGTAGACATGATGCGGCGGGGCGAAGGCCAGGGCGAATAAGAGGTCGCCCTCGCGGTCGAAGTGGCGGATGCGCCAGGTGCGGCCGCCGTCTCGAGATTCCGCGATCATCTCGTCCCACCCGCAGACCCACAGGTCTTTGCCGTGGGCGGCGATGCCGAGCGGCGTTGCGGGCAGTTGAATGGTCGTCCAGCGCTTGGCGCTGAGGGTGATGGGCGGAGCGGGGCGCGGCTCGGGGTGGGCCGCCGAGGCGGGCAGCGCGCAGGCGAGCGCCAGCGCGGCGAACGCGGCTGCGGGTCCGAGGCAACGCGAAGCGCGCATGCGGGCCAGTATACCGGCGGTCGGCGCTCCGCGCCAACGCCCGGCGCCGCAGCCTTGAAGGCGGTCTCGCGCACGCGCGCGGAAGCGGCCGCCGCGGCCGCCCGGCTAGGCCAACAAAAGGCGGCGCAGCGGGACGGCCAAGCCGATGCACCCGAGGGCGAATATTGATAGGCGCGGGCCCCAGCCCCGCCGCTGGCGGGGCGTCCCGCTTACGCTCCCAGCTGGGCCGGGGACCCCGTCCGCCCCGGCCCAGCCAGCGCGTCGCCGGGGGCCGCGCCGCTTCCCTTGCCGGGGGCGGGCCGCCCTGCGGAGTTTCGCGGCCTTCCCGCACCTGCTTTGCCCCCCGGGCAAAAGGCGCTGCCCCCGCGTAATGCGAGCGAACACGGTTCGGGAACGATGCTGCCCGGCGCCGGTCCCGGATCTGGAGGGAAACCGCCATCTCGCCGTCTCCGCCGCAAGAAGCCGTCCTCGGGACTCGGGCTGAACAGGCGGTGCGTCCCGTCTCCCGAAGCGGCGGTTCCAGAACCGGCGGTAACGACCGCGACCGTGGGGCCACTCGACCCCGCGCCGCCGAATCCCAGCGAGCCCAAGCCGCTAGTGAACACCGCGCCGTCCGCGCCGCCGGCCGGAGCTTGCCCGGGATTGACTGCGGCGAGTGACGAACCGGCGCTCAGGCCGGCGATCGCCGTAGCGCCGGCCCCAGCGATCACAGCCCCCGCCGGCGCCGGCGCCAGCGCCAGCACAAACGCCAGCAGCCCGAAATACGCAATGAACTTCGCTCGCATTCTTGTTTTCCTTTCGCAATCGCCCGGCCGCTAGACCGCGGCAGTTTGGATTGCACGTTCATCGCCGTTGCTAAGTGGCCGCAGAGCAAGGGGTACGGCGGCGAATTGCGCAGCCGCGT
>JAKAUF010000408.1 GCA_021827785.1 Acidobacteriota bacterium
CTTCGACAACGCCAGGGAAAGGCCCGAGGTCATGGCCATCTTTGCGGATCGCAAGCTCCATATAATGGAAGGCAAGGCTTACCAGCAGTTCGTTGCGCGCTGCGGCGGGATCCGATGAAAAAGCCGCCCAAGGACGTGTTGTCTCTCCCGCTGAATGAGAGGGCTCTGATGGCCCTGCGTTCAGCGGTGAAACAGGCCATTGCTCAGCAGCACGCCCAGGGCCTGCCGGTTTATATCTGGCGCGACGGCAAGGTGGCTGAGCTGCCGCCACCGAAGGCGCGGGCCGGAGCCAGACGCGCGCCGAAGCGCGCCGCCGCCGAGAGCCGTGCGCCCGGCAAGGCCCGCGGCAAAGTCGCTGGCCGCCGCCGGACGATGGCCTGATCATCGCCCGGCGAAGCGATCACCTGCGTCGGTCCAATTCCGGTCCATTCGCCGTTTCCCCGGGTCCAAAACGCGATCTAGCATTTCGCGCGGGCGCTTGCGCGCGCACTGAAGGGAGCCGTCCATGCCGCTGGCTCTCCATGGGTTACGTGCGATGGCGATCCTTTCACGGCGGTAACACGGGTTCAAATCCCGTCGGGGACGCCAAACCACCGACCAGATTTTCCCCGCGTCGCGTAGTGTTGCGTCGCCGCTCCGTTGCCTATCGTGCGGCGCGACGCGCGCCGGTTTGGCGTCGTCGTGCGGCGGCGCTGGTTGACATCGGTTACAACCGCTCAACCTCCGCCGCGCCGGCTTCTGGGTCGACACTCGCGAGTTGGCACACTGGCCTTTTGGCTTCCCCGGGGAGATCGCCCACCATCCCTCGTGTCTGGAATGCGGCAACTCGCACGGTCGGTAGAGCGGGAGCGCAAACGCAAACCCGCGTCTCGATGGTGTGAATAGGTGTCGCAGGTGGCCGCGGGCGGCGAGCAGCAGAATGACGGCCGAACTGTTGCCGACAGCGCGCATCGGCAACAGTCCCCGTTTGCGTGGCCGGTCGCCTGCTCTGCTATGCGGCCGCTACTTCCTTCTTTCCGGTGTTCTCATCCGCAAGGTGTTTGGCGGCTTCCTCGGTGTGGTAGACCGCGTGGTGACCGTGTCCTGCGGCAATTTCCGAATAGAACGCGGCCTTCTCGTGATTTCCTGCTTCGTGGTGCTTTGCCGCTTCGCGATGATGCTTTGCTGCGAGTTCGTGATGTTCGGCTGCCTTCTTGTGGTGCTCCGCACCCTTCTGAGTTGCCATCTGTTTTACTCCTCCCTAACGCCACCATTAGTCTGCCAGGCGGCTGGAAACAGTATCGAACCACGGAGACCCAGCGGCTGTGCACTTTTGACCAGGAACGGCGGCCTGCCGCTGATGTGTATTCGCCGGGAAGCGGGCGCATAAGCGGTCAATCCTTAGTCGTCTTCGTCAGGCGCCTCACCTGAGCGGCCAGGAGGTGCAAGGAAACTTGGCGGTCCCGGATTCTTGGCCGGGATTCAGCGGCGCTTCCCTCTGTGCCTAGGATGCTGAGACCGATTGCCTGGCGATAATTGCCGAGCAGGGCGAGATCAGGACTCAGCATGGCCGCTGCATGACCATGTCGCGGGTAACGACGGGTTCGAGGCTCTCGAACTCGCCATCCTCCCACTTCGGCCCAGGCAACTCGCCGACGTCCTCGACCGAGACCCGCTGCGGACGAGAAGGGCGTTTGCGGGCACTCGTCCTGGACGCAGAGCCCATCACCAACTGACTGGGCGCATCGCGCGGGGGCGCGCCGTTTGCACCCAGGGCAAAGTCGGCGCGAAAAGGCCGCGAAATTCTCTGCGCGCCCAGGGCGCGCGGAAGAAGGCTGCGGCCCGCCTAAGCCAGCGAAGCGGCGCGGCCCCCGGCGGCGCGTAAGCGGGACGCCCGGCGCCAGGCAACAGCCGGGCAGCGCCCCGCGCCCGTCAACGTCCCGGTCGTCAACCGGGAATCGCTGGCGCTGCGCTCAAGTTCTCGGATCTGTTGACTGACAATCCACATCACCTACCCATCATCCGTCAGCGGCCTGGGATAAACCGGCCATTGTTTAACCAATCGGCTCGGAGGCCCCGCGGATGCAACGGCAATCGCAGTAAACGGAAGAACCACAGCTAATGGGAACCAAAGCTAGTGGGAACCAACCGCCTGGTTGAAGCGGCAAGGGATAAATCGCGAGAGGGACCCCCGGTTCCGCGATTCACTGTTTCGCCGATATCGTCCGCGCGCCGCACAGTGTTGCGTGACTGCTTCACCGTTCGCCGCGTGCGGCGCACCGGTGCGCCCACGGATGCCGCTCCGGGCTAGCGGGCATCTTCGGGCGACGCCGGCGGCTGACATCGGTCACAACCGCTGCGTTTCTGCTCCCCTTCTTTTGCCTCGCGGCCCGCAGGCTGGTACATTGGCCTTTCGGTTTCCCCGGGAGATCGCCCGTCATGCCTTTCGTTTTGAATGCGCCAAATCGCGCGTTACAACCCGGCTGTTCGCACCAATTCCGCGCCGTGTCCCACCCCGCGCAGCAAGCCGCCGCCGCCCGCCCGGAGCGGTGGCGCCGCATCGCCGGAGCGGGCCTAAGCCTCGCATTCGCGCTAGCGGCGTTGGTCCCGCTGGCCTCCGGTCAAACCGTGTTTCGCCGCCTGACTCGCTGGA
>JAKAUF010000146.1 GCA_021827785.1 Acidobacteriota bacterium
GCCGTGGCAGGCGGGACCCGGCGATGCGGCGGTGGGCCGGAACGCCGTCCAGCGGTCGCACCAGCAGGGCGGATTGCGGTGCCGGGGCGCATTCGGAGCTGGATGACGGGCCGCGTTGCTCGGCCGGAGCGCGCCGCCCTAGGAGCGGATGCAACCGCGGCGATGCGGCGGCGGATGCGCCCGGCCCGCCGAGGCGGCGGTTGCCGTGAGGCGGCGCGGTATGGGTCGTGCCGGTGCGCCTGGGCTGCGTGCGGCTGGCGCCGAGCGAATGGGGCGGCGGTGCATTGGCGGTGCGTTGATAAGCGCGGGCCCCAGCCCCGCCTGCGGCGGGGCGCGCTTTACTTGGCGCGCGGCGAGCCGCGGCGTTCTTCGCGGCCTGCCCGCACCCGCTTTGCCCCAGGCAAAAGGCGCGGCGCCCGCGAGTGTCAGGGGCCGCTTCGACCGCCGGTAACGGGTGCGGCCGGAAGCGCGGCGGCCGCATCGGGCAGGGCCGTCCGGCGGATCGAATGGCGGCCGTCGTCCCGCCGTATTGGCCGACAAAAGTCATTTGTTTTCAATCTCCTGGAGCCAGACGACCGGCGGCGCGCGTGCTAGGATGCGGTATGGAGTCGCGCCGCGCGGAACTACGGACCGCGCCGCAGCAAGCAGAGGCATGGGCCGATCCGCTGGGCCTGACGCCCGACGACCTCGCCGCACGGGCGGGGGAGTTTGGTTGGCCACGGTTCCGAGGTAGGCAGATTTTCACCGCCCTGCAAGCGCAGCGCGTACAGAGCTGGGACGAGATCGCCGCTCTACCCCAGCGCGCGCGCCAGCACCTGGCGGCCATGGCGCCGTGGAGTTGGCCAGTCGTGGCGGGGCGGTTTGCCGCCGCGGATGGCACCGTACGGTATTTGTTGCGGCTGAGGGACGGGGAAACCGTCGAGGCAGTGTATCTGCCCGACGAGATCTTTGACGCCGAAGGCCGCGCGCTGCGGCGGCGAACCACATTTTGCATTTCCACCCAAGCCGGCTGCCCGGTGAACTGCCAGTTCTGCATGACGGCGCGCCTGGGGCTGAAACGGAGCCTGACGGCGGGAGAAATTGTCGGCCAGGTGCTGCGCTTGATGCATGAGCACGGCATCGCCGCCGGCGCCGGCGGCGAGCGGCTGAATCTGGTCTACATGGGCATGGGCGAGCCCTTCCTAAACTATGCGGCGGTGATGCAATCGGTCCGCGTGCTAACCCATGGCGCCGGCGCGGGGCTCAGCCCGCGGCGCATCACCATCTCCACATCGGGCATCGTGGACAAAATCGCCCGCTTCGGCGCCGAGCCGAACCGGCCCCGTCTGGCGATTTCCCTGAACGCCACCACCGACGAACTGCGGCAACGGCTGATGCCGCTGAATCGGGCGCAGGGCGGCTTGGCGGCCCTGGCGGCGGCAGCCCGAGCCTTCCCGCTCGGCCCGCGAGAGCGCTTGACCTGGGAGTACGTGCTGCTGGCCGGGGTCAACGATTCCTTGGCCGATGCGCGGCGCCTGGCGGCGCTGAGCGCGGGCCTGCGCGCCAAAGTGAACCTCATCGCCTGGAATGCCGGCCCGGAGATTCCCTTCGCTCCTCCCTCGCCGGATGCCGTAGCGGCATTTCAGCGGCAACTGCGGGCCTCCGGACTGCCGGCCTATGTGCGCCGGCCCCGTGGCCGCGAGGTTTATGCCGCCTGCGGCCAACTGAGCCGGCAAGGGGTCGTGGCCGAATAAACACGCCCGCTTTTTACCTTGAGCCGATTCCGCGGGCTCACTGCCCCCGCTTCACCCCCGGCTCGCCGAATCCAAAAGCCAGCTTGGGCGCGGCCTTTTCCCGCGGGCGCATGCCCAAGGGCCAGATCTCCTTGTTGTACATGGTGTACGCCATAATCCCGGCCGCCGTGTACCAAGCCACCACCGCCGACGCCACCAGGAGCCAGCCGGCGGAGATACGCCAACCGGCAGCGCCGGTCAGGTAGGCGAGCGCGGCAAAACTGGAGCCTAGGGCCAGCAGCCCCAACACCCACGCCATGGACTTGTACTCGCCCAGCGAGACCCACATGCACAGCCAAGTAATCACCGCCAAGGTGATGAACCAAAAGCCCAGCGCGGGCATTTTGGCGCCCGGAGCGGCGATGGCGCCAACGCCCACCAGAGTGAACAGGATGCCGTAGGCGATCCAGAACGAGCCCCACATGCCATGCACCGCGGTGGCCAGGCCATCGCGCGCCTTAAACGCCCACATTCCCGCCAAGAGCTGCGCGATACCGCCGAAGGTGGCCGCGTAGGGGGCTATATACACGTTGCTGGCGAGGGTGCCAAACCAGCCCGCCATATTGGCGCCGACAATGAAGGTCGCGGCGCTGAAGCCGAACAGCCCCAGAATGGACGGCGCGGCAATGGGTTGTAGAAATACCGTCGGCAACTCCGCTAGCCGGGGGCCGAGATTTTCCGGCGTCAGCGGCGGCGCTCCTCGGCCGGAGGACGACGGCATGGGATAAACGGGATCAGTGCTCATCAAAGCCTCTCATTCGATTTCGTTTGAGAGATTGGATGGGCCGAAGGCGGGGCCGCGTTCGCCAGGCGGGACCGCATTCGCCGGCGGGCGCCGCGCGCAGCCATTGCGTCCACG
>JAKAUF010000381.1 GCA_021827785.1 Acidobacteriota bacterium
CGCCACCTGCCGCGCCGCGCCGGGATGGCCGGCCCAGGCGGCGATTTGCCCATAGGCCGCGACGCGGCCGGGCGGAATGCGCCGGATGATGGCGCGAATACGGGCGTCGCGCTCGCCAGCCCGGACGCGGGCGTCGCGCCCATCGGCTCCCACACCGGCGTCCCGGCCGCCGGCGGGAATGCCGGCATTCAGGCCCCGGGCGTGATTGCGTGTTTGCAGCCCGGCGACGTCGGCGGCGCGAGCACCGCCGCGGCCGCGGCCCTGCGTCTCGCGCCCCGGAGCCCTGCCCCCGCGCGGGGATCGCCTCTGCCCATGGCCTCCAGCCATAATGGAATTATGCCCAAGCCAGCCAGCCCTACCGCCGATCTCCCCAGACCCGCCATGCGCCGCGAGCGCGACAGCATGGGCGAGATCGAAGTGCCGGCCGAGCGCATGTGGGGCGCGCAGACGCAGCGCTCGCTGCACCATTTCTCCATCGGCGGCGACCGCATGCCGCGGGAGATCTACCATGCGTACGGCGTCATCAAGCAAGCCGCGGCGCGGGTCAACCAGCGCGCCGGGCGGCTGGATGCGGCGCGCGCGGAGGCCGTCGCGCGGGCGGCGGCGGAGGCGGTGGAGGGCCAACTGGACGGCGAGTTTCCCTTGTTCGTTTGGCAGACCGGCTCCGGCACGCAGACCAACATGAACGTCAATGAGGTGCTGGCCCACCGCGCGGCGCAGCTCGCGCCGGCGGCCGGAACCATCCATCCCAACGATCACGTCAACCTGGCGCAAAGCTCCAACGACACCTTCCCCACCGCCACGCACATCGCCGCGGTCTTGCAGTTGCAGCGCCGCCTGCTGCCCGCGCTGGAAGCCCTGGCGGCGGCCATCGAGGCGAAATCCGCCGCCTGGATGGACGTCGTCAAGATCGGCCGCACCCACCTGCAAGACGCGGTGCCGCTGACCGTCGGCCAGGAGTGGTCGGGCTACGCGGCGCAGCTCCGCGCCAACATCGCCCACATCCGCGCCGCGCTGCCGGCGCTGCGGGAACTGGCGGCGGGCGGCACGGCGGTGGGGACGGGGCTGAACTCGCCGCCGGAATTCGCCGCGCAGATCGCCGCCGAAATCGCGGCGCTGACCAGCGAGCCGTTCGTCACCGCGCCCAACAAGTTCGCCGCGCTGGCCGGCGCCGACGCCATGGCCGCGGCCAGCGGCGCGGTCCGCGCCGCCGCCGCCGCGCTGGCCAAAATCGCCAACGACATCCGCTTCCTCGGTTCCGGGCCGCGCTGCGGGCTGGGCGAGCTGATGCTGCCCGCCAATGAGCCCGGCTCGTCCATCATGCCCGGCAAGGTGAACCCGACGCAGTGCGAAGCCATGCTGATGGTTTGCGCGCAGGTGATCGGCGAGGACGCCATCATCGCCAATGCCGCGGCCCAGGGCAACTTCGAGCTGAACACCATGCGGCCGCTGATCGCCTTCAACTTCCTGCATGCCACTGGCATTTTGGCCGACGCCGCCCGCAACTTCCGCGTCTTCTGCATCGAGGGCATCGAGCTCAACCGCGAACGCATCGGCGAGTTGGTGCAGCGTTCGCTGATGCTGGTGACCGCGCTGACGCCGGCCATCGGCTATGACAAGGCCGCCAAAATCGCCCATGACGCCTTGGAGCGCAACCAAACGCTGCGCGAGGCGGCCGTCGCCAGCGGCTGGATCAGCGGCGAGGACTTTGACCGGATTGTCGTCCCCAAGGACCTGACGCATCCGCGCTAAACGCCGGCGGGAGCGGCGGCGCCGGTCATGGTTCGACGCCGCGCGTTGCCGTGGCGCGGCCCAACGCTGACGCCGCCGGCGGCGCGCGTCAGCTTTCGGAAGCGGCGGCAACACCGAATTCCAATTCCCGCCAGACCGGCCGCCCATCCACCAGCAGCAGCGGAAAATACAGCGCCAGGCGAATCGGCCGGGTTTCCTCCGCCCGCAGCAATGCCGCGTAGGTTTCCAACTGCGGGCGGTAGCGGCGTTCTTCTTCTTGCAGGAAGCGTTCCATGCCGCCGCCTTCATGCGTGCCGGTCTTATAGTCCACGATCCAGCGCGCGCCATCGGCGGCGAAACTGCGATCCAGGCGGATATGGCGCGGCGGCGCGCCCGCCGTAACGCCGGCCAAGGCCCACTCGCAGCGGTCGTCCTCATGCCGCGCCAACAGCCATTGGCCGCGGGGATCGGCCAGAACCTGAGCCATCGCCTGCTGCACGCGGGCAGTGGCGGCGGGCAGATCAGCATCCGCCACCCCTTCCTGTGCCAGGCGGGCGCGGATGCCGGCGGCGGTCCAGGGCGCGGGCGCCTTCTGGCCGGCCGTGGCGCCCAGCCAGGCATGCACCACCACGCCGATGCGCCGCGCCAAGGGATGCACCCATTGGAAGCTGACCGGCGCCGGGGCGCCGAGCGGCGGCGGCCCCGGCAAAGCGACCGCTGGCGGCGGCGGATCCGGCCGCCACGCGGCGGGCAGCCGGCGCAACATCGCCGGCGGTCCCGCGGGGCTCCCGCTAGCCGCCGCGGCAACCAGTTCGGCCGGCGGCGGCGGTTCACCCTCCGGGCAGAGCAGCCAGGCCATGCTGCGCTTGTCGGGCGCCTTCTCCGCCTGCCAGCCGG
>JAKAUF010000036.1 GCA_021827785.1 Acidobacteriota bacterium
GCCCCACGCTCCGCGCCTCATCTTCGGTCCGGGCGCCAAGTACCTGGTGCCGTTTGGCCAGGTCTGGCGGCTTGGCGCCAATCAGGCCACCACGCTGATCACCACCGCTCCCATCGTGCTTGCCGGCCGGCATCTCGCCGCGGGCACGTACACGTTGTTCGCCGTTCCCGATCCCAGCCACTGGACGCTGATCATCAGCAGAAAGACCGGCGAATGGGGCATTCCCTATCCTGGCCGGCGGTTCGATCTGGCCCGCGAGACCATCCCCGTCCACCACACGGCCGGCAAGATTGATCCGTTCACCATCTCCTTCCGCCGCACCGGCAGCCATAGCGCGCAGCTGCGTTTCGCCTGGGACCACACCATGGCCGCCGCCTCGCTGCGCGTCGAATAATCGCGGGACGGTGGCGTGCGGCGGGCGGACAGTCCGCAGCCCATGGCGTTCTGACGGCTTCCCGCCAACGGCGCGGAGATAGTGGGATGGGCGTCCTCGCCTGTCCGCTCCGGCCCATCCGCCCCGGCCTAGACAGTGGGATGGGCGTCCTCGCCTGTCCGCTCCGGAACTCCTGCTCCGCTTGCCGGCAAGGTGCCGGCGCTCCCAGGGGCGGCAAGATGCTGGCGCTCCCAGCCGGCGCACCTGAGGCTTGGCGACAGACTCTCAAAACTGGCCGGAATGCCGATAACTCCCCTGATTCGCCGTGTTGATTGCAGGGGCGTTAGAGGCGCGAGGGCACGAGAGACTCTTCCGCGGCCGCGGCGGCCTTGGCGGCCGCCACAACAGAAGCGTGGCGCCACGCGCGGCGCCTGGGGCGCGGCGGGCGGGCGGCGGCGTGGCGCGCAACGGGGGCGGCTCAATAATGGAACCGGTAGCGCAGTTGCACGTAGACTTGCCGCGGATATTCCCAGTGTGTTCCGCCGAAGGTGTTGCTGTTGTCGAGCAAGAACTGGGCGTTGGTCACATTGGTGACGTCCAGGCTGGCGTCGAAGCTTTCGCCGAAGGACTTGCCAAGGGAGAAATTGACCAGGCTGTGCGGTGGCAGGTGGGCCGGACCGTTGCCATTCAAAAAACCCGAGCCGAAGCTATACACCAGTGACGCCCAAGCGTGAGCGGGCAGCGTGGTGGTCAGCACCGTGTTCAGCGTGTTGCGCTGGTCGTGGTCGAGATAGAAATAGCCCACCGGGGCGTATTCCAACAAACCGCCGGTGATAGGACCTTGGCCCTGGGCGATTTGGTTGGAGTAGGCCACGCTCAGTTCGGCGCGGCCGAACAGCCGCGGCGAATGCAGGCTGACTTCATTGCCGGAGATGCGGGCGGCGGCGTCGGTCAGGGGCAAGAAAATGTCCGAGTTGCCGATCTCATCGTGATCCAGGAAGTTGATCGCGGCGGTGCGGAAGTGGTCGAAGTTGATATACCAGCCGCGGTAGGGGATGGTCAGGCCCACGTCCCATTGCTGGTCGCGCTCGCCGTGCAGGGGCACGAAGTTGAAGCCCTGTTGCACCGCGAAGTTGAGCAGCGGCCCGGAGATGGTGTCCAGCGGCGGCGGCTGGTAGTACGCCGAGTAATAGCCGTGCGCCGTCCAGCCGACATAGGGCAGACGGATGGATGCGCCGGCGCGGGGATCGGTGGCGGTTTCGGAGACCAGCCCGCTGTACCGGGTGACGTGCACGCCGCCGTTCAAGTGCAGCCAGGAGATGGGATGGTAGCTGTCCTCGAGGAAAGCCGCTTCGGAATTGGCCGTGGGGGTAAACAGCTCCGCCTCCCGGCGGCTGCCGGGATTGGCGCGCAAGTTGAAATAGGTGACGTCGTGCTGGCCCCAGAGATAGAACCCGGTGGTCAGGGTGTCGTTGCCCAAGGGGATGGTCAAGCTGGTGAGGTCGCCGTAATAGTTCGAGCGGCGATTGTCGTTCAGCACGAAGGGCGTGTCGCCCGCGCCGCCGACGTAATCGGCGCGGTTGAAGTGATAAAACGGCGTGGTGACGAGGGTGACGCCGTTGGGCGCGGTATGCGTCCAGGTGAAGCCCACCAGGTTGTCGCGTTCCACGTCGGCGTCGGCGATGCCGGCGGCTTGCTGCCCGGGGGTATTGGGGATTTGATAGGTGTTGCCGTGCAGGGAAGCCACGAAGCGGAACTGGTTTTCCGGCGAGGCGTTGTAGATCGCCGAAAGCAGCCCGCCCACGCCGGTCGCGTTATCGTGCAGGACGGACGGCGAAGGAGTATAGAGTCCGAGATGGGAAAAATTGCCGTCCAGGCTGGCGTAATACGCGAAGCGGTCGCCATGGCCGCCGAAGCTGAGCTGATCGTTGGTTTGGTTGTAGCTGCCGTAGGTGGCGATCAGTTGCGCCGTGTTGTTCTGGTCAAAGCCGGAAGGCGTGATGGCGTTGAAGAACCCGTAGGCTTGGCTGTCGTACTCGGCCGAATAGCCTCCGGTTTGCACTTGCAACTCGGAGATGTTGTCGGGGTTGACCAGCGGGCCGACGTTGGCGGCGATGTTGGTGTTCAAATCCGGGATGCCGTCCAGGAACCAAGACTCCTGGTGGCCGCCGCGCACATGCAGCATGTCATGTACGACGTAGGCTCCGGGCACGAAATCGGTCACCATGGCCAGGCTGTTGGCTTGGCCGGCGCCC
>JAKAUF010000397.1 GCA_021827785.1 Acidobacteriota bacterium
GCAAAAGGCGCGGCCCCCGCGACAGGCCAGCTTCTCTGCATCCAACGTCACCTTGCGGCGCCCCAAGGCGCCGGGTGGCGGCGCGTCCGCCGTCGTGGTGTGGCTGCGCGTGTGGCGGCTCGGGAACCTGTTCGCTAGCCGCCGCGCCGGTGACCGCTGGCCCTCAACGGGCCGCGCGGCTGCACCGCCGCTGTTTGACAACCCGCCATGCAATCGGGCGCACGGCGTCAACGCCGCCCGTGCGCCCAGCCCAAAATCCTCCGCGGGAAGCGGCGAAGCACCCCGCGAAAATGTAACATTTTCGCCTGCAACCGCAGGAAAACAAAGCATCGGGCGTGCAACATGCCGAGCGCAATTCCGCCCTAGGTTCGTAACCTCTCCAGCCACCAGCCGGGCGCATGCGGCTGGGCATTGATAGGCGCCGGCTCCAGCCCCGCCGCAGATCGGGGCGTCCTGCCTTGGCTGGCGCGGCGCGGAACCCCGCATTCGCTGGCGCGGCGCGGCGTGAGCGCCGCTTATGCTCCCAGCTAGGCTCAGGGTTCCCGCCCGCCCGGGACGCCGCCCGGCTACGCTCCGGCGGCTTTGCTCTTCTCGTCCTGGAAGGCCATCTTCTTGATCATCGCCAGCACCTGCTGGCGGTCGGCCTCGTTCAACACCGTGGCATAGCGCCGGATCTGCGTCAGGAACGCCACCGCTTCATCGCTCAGCACCGGCAGCGCCGGCTCCCCCGCCTGGGCGGCGTCGAAAAACTGCGCCAGCGGCATGTCCAAGGCGCGGGCGATTTTGTTCAGCGTTTGCAGCGAGGGCGTGGTGTGGCCGTTCTCGACCCGCGACAGATAGCAGCGCAGCAGCCCGGTTTTTTGCTCGATGTCGCCCTGGGAAAGATTGCGCTGCTGGCGGAATTCGCGGATGCGCTCGCCGATCTTGCCTAGGCGATTCGCCGTTGTCGGCACGGGAACTCCTTTCGCGGCAACGGGAAAACACCCAACGTGCCTGCGGGCGTCCATTGCCGGCGGCCGAAGCCCAGCCCCAGGCGTTCCCAACGGAAACGCCTCCCAGTGATGGGCGGCTGAGCCGCTCCGCGGCCGGACGAGCCTTGCGGGACAGCCTCCCTTACCATGCCCTCGCTCCACGCGATCGCGATTTGCGGGTCTTGGGGGGAAACGGCAGGCCACAGGCAGTCCCGGAAACGCCGCGGAAAGGCGCAACGACTCCAAGTGACCGCAACCAGGCCATGCGGGCTCATCTTAGTGAAAACCACCTATGCCGCGCAAGTGGAAAGTATCAGCTAGGTGAGTCAAGCCGCTGCGCCGCGCTTCCGCCGCGCGTGCCAGCTCTCCCGATCCGCTGTCCGCGCGGGGAGGGCGCGACAACCGCCCGGGGGGTGCGGGGTTCCGCCCCGGCCGCCGCCGGCGCCGCCCCTCGGGACGCCGGGCCTCCGCACGGAACCGCGGCTACGTCCCGGACCTGAGCGAGGCCAGCGCCTTGCCCGTGGCCCGCAGCGCCAGCTCCAGCTCCGCCGCCCCATGCCGCCAGCCGACGAACGCCGCCTCGAACTGGGCCGGCGGGAACAGCACGCCCGCCTCCAGCAAGGCGCGATGAAACGCGGCGAAGGCGGCGGTGTCGCAGCGCTGCGCCGCGGCGAAGTTCCGCACCGGCTGATCGGTGAAAAACGCCGTGAACATGCTGCCTTCCGCCTGCACGGTCAGCGGCACGCCGGCCCGCCGCGCCTGCTCCCCCAAGCCGGCGGCGAAATCCGCCGTCCAGCGCTCGGCGCGGGCGTAGCCCTCCGCATCCTGTTGCAGCCGGTCCAGCGTCGCCAGCCCCGCCGCCATGGCCAGGGGATTGCCCGCCAGCGTTCCCGCCTGATACACCGGACCCAGCGGGCTGACCTGGCGCATGACCTCCGCCCGGCCGCCATAGGCCCCGATGGGCAGCCCGCCGCCCAGGACCTTGCCGTAGGTCCACAGATCCGCCTCCAGCCCGAAGCGCTCGGTGGCGCCGCCGAAGGCCAGCCGGAACCCGGTCATGACTTCATCCAAAATCAGCAGCGCCCCGGCCGCCGCCGTCAGCCGCCGCAGCGCCGCCAGGTATCCCGGCGCCGGCGGCACGCAGCCCATGTTGCCCGCCACCGGCTCGACGATGACCGCCGCGATCTCTCCGCCGCGCGCGGCGAACGCCGCTTCCGCCGCCGCCAGGTCGTTGTAGGGCAAAACCAAGGTCGCCGCCACCGCGCCGGCGGCCACCCCGGCGCAGCTCGCCAGGCCCAGCGTCGCCACCCCCGATCCCGCCTCCGCCAGCAGCAGGTCGGCGTGGCCGTGGTAGCCGCCGGCGAACTTCACCACCACTTCCCTGTTGGTAAAGCCGCGCGCCAGCCGCAAGGCGCTCATGGTCGCTTCCGTGCCGGAGTTGACGAAGCGGATCATCTCCATCGCCGGATTGGCCGCCGCCGCCCGCCGCGCCAGCGCCAATTCTCCCGGCGTCGAAAGGCCGAAGCTGGAGCCTGCCGCCGCGGCCGCGCGCACCGCCGCCGTCACCTGCGGATCGGCGTGGCCCAACAGCATCGCCCCCCAGGAGCCGATGAAGTCCAAATAGCGGTTGCCGTCGGCGTCCCATAGGTAGGCGCCG
>JAKAUF010000289.1 GCA_021827785.1 Acidobacteriota bacterium
CGAGCTGGAGAAATGCAACGTATGGCTTAAGTAATGGTCGAAGCTGGCGGTCAGCACGCCCCAAATCGCGCTCGTGGTGGCGCCTTCATTGGTGTAGCCCGGCGTTGGAGAGATCGGCTGTAGCTCCGGGATGGTGAAGCGCCCGTCGTAGCGGCCGGTCATGGGGCCGGATGGACCCAGTACGCGGCGCATGAAGACCGGCAGCGTCATGCGAAGATCCGCCTTCAGCCAATAGGCGGCGGGGATGCCGGTGAAATCGCTCAGGCGCGCGGCGACTTGGCTCCTCCGCGCGGCGGAAAGGCTGGAGCCCCGGAATAACGCCTGGGCGTATGGGCCGCGGGCATAGGTCTCCGCCTGGTGCACCCAGGCCGGCAGGCTGGCCGGGGCGGGATGGATCATGTGGTGATACCAGGCGACGGCGGCGTAGGAGGGCAGGTACAGGGCAAAGGGCAGGTCGTTTCCGGCGGTGAAATTGATGGTGGGAAAATCCAGCACCGTCGAGCACATGATGACGCCGTTGAGGTAGACGCCCTTGGAGACCAAATCATAGGCGAGCACCGCGTTGCGCGTGGTGCCATAGCTTTCGCCCAGCAGGAACTTGGGGGAGTTCCAGCGGTCGAAGCGGGCGATGTAACGCTGGATGAACTGCGAGAAGGCCGACGCATCGGCGTTGAAGCCGTAGAACATCTTGGGCTTGCCGGCGCCGACGATGCGGCTGTAGCCGGTGCCCACGGCGTCAATGAAAACCAAATCGGTGGCGTTGAGGATGCTGTAGGCGTTGTCCTCCAGGCGATAGGGAGGCTGCTCGGCGGCGATTTGGCCGGGCGCGGGCCAGACCAGGCGGCGGGGGCCAAAGCCGCCGATGTCCACCAGCGCGGAGGCGAAGCCGGGTCCGCCATTGTAGGCGAACGTGATTGGACGGTCGGCGGCCTTGGCGCCGTCCTTGGTGTAGGCGATGTAGAACACGCTGGCGATGGGATGGTGCGCCTTGTTGTACAACAGCAAGGTGCCGGCGGTGGTTGTGTAGGCCAGGCGGTGGCCGGCGATCATCGCCGTCGCGTGGGTCACGACGGTGCGCTCCTTGGGAGCTTTGGAGGTTTTCTTGGCGGAGGACTTTTTGGCGGCGAGGGCGGGAACCGAGGCCAGAGCCAGGGCGGCGAGGAGAGCGACATAGCGGCGCATGCAAGCTCCTGGGGGAGATACCCCATGTGGGCGAACCGACCATTGTAGTCCCACGGAAGCAGCAGGGCGAAACCGCCAGGTACAGAGTGCGGAATGCGACAAAATGGGAAGAACGTTGCGCCCAAATCCGCCGATGCAAATTGCCGTGATTTCGATGGAGACCTCGCGCCAACGCCGCGAGTGCATGCAGGCGCAACTGGCGGAATTGGATCTCGCTTGGCATTTTCATCCCGGGACGGTGGTGCGGCAGTTTCCGCCGGAATATGACCATGCGGCACGGCGGCGGTGGTTTGGCTTCGACTTGGCCTGGGGCGAGATCGGCTGTCTGCTGAGCCACCGCGCGGTGTGGGAGCGGTGCCTCGCCTCCGGCGACGCCTGCTGGTGCGTGCTGGAAGACGACATCGAGATCCGGCCGGGATTCGCCGCCGCACTGGCGGCGCTGGAGCGGTCGGCGCAAGCGGCAACGCCGCCGTGGGATTTGGTGCGGCTGATGCAGTTGCTGCCACGGCGGGGATGGCGGCAGTATTCCCTGCCGGCCCTGGCGGCAACGGACGGGCACGAGCCCCAGCGCGGCCGCGGGCGGAGCGCCCCGCTTGCGCCGGAGGAGACGCGGGAATGGCGCCTGATGGCTTACCACCGCCAGCCCGGCGGGACGCATGGGTATGTCATCACCCCACGGGGGGCGCGACGGCTGCTGGAATACACGCGGCGGATTTGGGAACCGGTGGACAACACGATTGATTCCTACTGGCGGCATGGGCTGGACGTGTTTTGCCTCGAGCCGGCGGTGATCGCGCCGCGCCACGAAGCGCCGTCGGAAATTGGCGCGCGCGGGCGGGGCCGGCGGCCGTTTTGGCCCGGTGTGCGGCGGGACGCGGTCAAGGGGTTGGGGCTGCCGCGAAGAATGTGGCACAACTACCGGCGCTATGGCCGCGCCTGGGCGCGCCGCCGGGAGGCGTAGGCGCGGCGACAATGCCTCGCCTCTCCCCTGCGACCGCATGGCGGGGTCCCCAGGCCCGCCGCAGCCGGGGCGCGCTGAGGGTGGCGCCGATTCCCTGCCGAGGCAAGCCGCGGCCCTGTTGCGCTCCATGGACGCGCCGGAGGATTCCGCGCCTTCCCGCGCCTGCCTTCTCCCCGCGTAAAATGCGCCGCCGACGCGCGAGGCCGGCCGCCGGTATTCGCGGCAAGGGGCGCACCGCTAGCGGCGGTGGGGGGAAGACCCGTTGAGCTTTTTCGTATAGGCGGCGCGCTGGGCGGCCTGGATGGCGGCGGAGCGTTTCATTTCCCGGCGCGCGGCGGCGGTCTGGCCGAGGGCGAAGTAGGCGCGGCCGAGCAGGTAGTGATCGCGGGCGTTTTGCGGATCCAGCTGGACGGCGCGGCGCAGGGCCGGGAGGGCGGCGTGAGGATGGCGCAGGTCGAGGCGCGCCTCGCCCAGCCCGGCC
>JAKAUF010000054.1 GCA_021827785.1 Acidobacteriota bacterium
GAATATGCGGCGCTGCGGCGGGAGAGCCGGGGGGAGCCGGCGGCGACGGTGCTGGCGGCGGCGCTGCCGGGGTGGATTGAAGGCATGGATCTGCCCAAGGCGATGCGCTGGGACGGCGGCGGATTCAAGTTCGTGCGGCCGGTGCGGTGGTGGAGCGTGCTGCTGGACGGCGAGGTGGTGGCGGCGAATCTGGGCGGCCTGGCGGCGGGGCGAAGGACGCGACCGCATCCGACGCTGGGCGGCGTGGGCAGCGGGCTGGCGGTCGAGATCGCCGCGGCGGATAAGGCCGAAGCCGCGCTGGCGAAGGGATTCGTTGTGCTGGATCCGGTGGAGCGGCGGCGGCGGATCGAGGCTGGGATCGAGGCGGCGCTGGCGGGCAGCGGGCGGCGGGCACGGCCGGACGAGGGATTGCTGGCGACGCTGGTCAATTTGACGGAATGGCCGGCGGTCGTGGCGGGCAGCTTTGACGCGGCGTTTTTGCGGCTGCCGGCGGAGGTGCTGGTGACGGTGATGCGGGATCACCAGAAATACTTCGCGGTGGAGGAGGCGGCGGACGCAACGCCCGGGACGGCGAAATTGGCGCCGCAGTTTTTGGCGGTGATGGATTTGGACGCCGACCGGGACGGGCTGGTGCGGCACGGCAATGAACGGGTGCTGCGGGCGCGGTTCAAGGACGCCGAGTTTTTTTGGCAGGCGGACCGGAAGCGGAGCCTGGCGAGCCGGGTGGATGATCTGCGGGCGGTGACGTTCCATGCGCGGCTGGGATCGTATTTCGACAAAACGCAGCGGGTGGCGCAGTTGGCGCGCGGACTGGCGGAGCCGGTTGGGGCCGATGCCGAGGCGGCGGCGCGCGCGGCGCTCCTGGCGAAGTGCGACCTAACGACGGAACTGGTGAAGGAATTCACCGAGCTGCAAGGGGTGATGGGCGGGCTGTACGCGCAGGCGGATGGAGAGAACGCGGAAGTTTGGCAGGCGATCTACGACCAGTACGGCGACCAGCCACGGACGGCGGCGGGAGCGGTGCTGGGCGTCGCCGACCGGCTGGACACGCTGGCGGGACTATTCGCGGCGGGGGAGATGCCCACCGGCTCCCGCGACCCGTTCGCGCTGCGCCGGGCGGCGAACGCGGTGATTCGGATCTGCGCGGAGCGGAAACTGCGGCTGGATTTGCCGGCGGCGATCACGGCGGCGATGCAAGGCTATGGCGAGACAACGGCGGCGGCCAGCGGCGGGGCGACGACCGCGCTGCTGGCGTTTTTCCGCGAACGGCAGGCGGCCCACCTGCGCGAGGGCGGATATGGGGAGCTGGCCGCGGCGGTGATCGCGGCGGCGCCGGACGACATCACGCAACAACTGGAGCACGCCAAGGCGTTGGAGCAGTTGCGGGCGCAAAACCGCGGCGCATTTTTGAAAGTGGCGGCGGCGCTGAAACGGATGCGGAATATCGTCCACAAGGAAAACTGGGAAAGCGAGGCGGTGAACCCGGCGCTGCTGACGGCGCCGGAGGAACGGCGGCTGCGGGCGGCGGTGGAGGCGATCGCGCGCGACCGGGGGCCGTCGTTTCCGCCGCTGCGGGAGCTGACGGCGATCGCGGATCTGTGGCCGATTCTGGACGCGTTTTTCGATGCGGTGCGGGTGAACGATCCGGATCCCACGATTCGGGCGAACCGCCTGGGATTGCTGGCCTGGGCGGGGCGGGAGCTGTCGCAGGTGGCGGACTTCTCGCAGATCGTCATTCCGGGGGAGTAGGCGCGGCAGCTGAGCCCTGTTCCGGCTGATCCGCCCTCGGCCTCAGAGCCGAATTTTGGCGGTCCTGGCTGAGGCGATGAGCGCGAAGCGAGGAAGCGGTGAGGGAGCTCAATCTCGGCCGCAGGAGGATTTCGCCAGAGCCGGCAACAGCTCCGAAGCGGCGTATCGGCGGTCTAGATGCTAGTGATCCACGATCCGCGAAGTCTTTTTTCTTCAACGCTTACGCGGTTGAACTCAGACAAACGCTTGACCCTTGACTGAAGAGAGAGTGAGCGGTCTAGCGACGCATCGAGGGTGGGGCGGCAGCAAATCGTCCGTTTGGCCGGCGCGGCGGGCGACCAACGGCGAGGAGGGCCCATTGGCCGTGGGCGGCGGCCCTCCAGACAGGGCGGGCGTGGAGCCGGCGGAGCAGCTGGCCGGGGGCGAGGGGCGGGGCGTAATGGAAATAGCGGCGTTTCCAGCGGCGCCAGAATGGCAGCAGCCGGGACCAGTCGGCGCGGGGCTGGTAGATGCGGGAGTAGAGCAAGGCGTACTGGCCAGGGGCAAGGCGGTGGCCGGCGAGAGCCGCGGCCGAGAAGTTGCCGACCGGAAAGACGGGGATGGGACGGCGAAGGTAGTCGAGATCGGGATCGGTAAGTTCGTTGCTGGCGGGCCAGGCGGTGAGGACCGGGCGAGTTGGATTGCGGGCGGCTAGCGCGGAAACGGCGCGTTGTTGCAGGCGAACGAAGGTGGCGTAAGCGAGATTGTCTTCGTAGGGGAATGGATACGGGGGATTCCAGAACCAGCCGGCGATGAGGAAGGCAGCGGCGGCGGCGATTACGGCCAGGCGAAGACGCGGACGGAGGGCTGCGGCGATGCGC
>JAKAUF010000130.1 GCA_021827785.1 Acidobacteriota bacterium
GAAATCCTGGTGGAAGACCGTGCTCATCATGCCCGTGGTCATGGGCGTGGGCATCGGCCTGGCCGTCACCAACAGCCGGGCGGTGCTGGAAGCGCTGCTGGGCATCAAGAGTTCCTTCCGCCGCACTCCGAAGTTCGGATTGCAGGCGCGCGGCCAGAAGGTGGGAAAGAGCAAATACCGGCGCCGCACCGGCTGGGCGCCGCTGATCGAGCTGGCCCTAGGCGGCATCTTCTTTTGGGTGGCGATCTTCGCCTGGCAATGCGCCAACTTCATCACCATCCCCTTCATCCTGCTGTTCGTTATGGGCTTTTGGATCACCGGCCTATCCTCGCTATTGCAGGGCCGCTTCCATCGCCGCCGTCC
Organism: Acidobacteriota bacterium; assembly: GCA_021827785.1. Classification (GTDB taxonomy): domain Bacteria; phylum Acidobacteriota; class Terriglobia; order Terriglobales; family SCQP01; genus JAKAUF01. The sequence goes on from JAKAUF010000130.1 coordinate 364, forward strand.
GGCGGCCGCCCCAACCGATGAGCCCCAGCCAGCCGTGCTGGCCGGCTGAGCGCCGCAGACCATAGTCGCCGGCCTGCGTGGTCCGGCACCCCAGCCACCGAAACCGCTCAGCCGTTGTCCCGCGCGCCGCCGGCGGCGAGCGCTCAGTCCTTGCCGCCGACGGGTTGCAACGTCTCGACCGGAGTCAGCCAGCCCCGGTTGTCTTCGCGTTCACCGGTGACAATGGCGAAAAAGCGGCGCTGAATGGCCTCGGTTATCGGCCCGCGTTTGCCGGCGCCGACCGGGACCCGATCCACGGAGCGGATCGGCGTCACCTCCACCGCGGTGCCGCAGAAGAACATCTCGTCGGCCACGTAGACGGCCTCGCGCGGAATCGGCTCGACCCGGCAGGGGATGCCCAGATCGGCGGCGATGGTCACGATGGATTCCCGCGTTATGCCGGGCAGCACGCTGTTGCTCAAAGACGGCGTCACCAATTCCCCATCGCGCACCAAGAACAGATTCTCGCCGCTGCCTTCGCTGATGAACCCTTGCATGTCCAGCGCGATGCCCTCGGAGTACCCATTGGTCACCGCTTCCATCTTGATCAACTGCGAGTTCATATAGTTGGCGGCCGCCTTGGCCATGGCCGGCAACGTGTCCGGCGCCATGCGCCGCCAACTGGAGATGCAGACGTCCACGCCCTGCTCCAGGGCGTCGCCGCCCAGATACCGGCCCCATTCATAGGCCGCGATGTACACCTCGATGGGATTTTCCCCGGGCAGCACGCCCAGGCTGCCATAGCCGCGCAGCACCAAGGGGCGCAGATAGGCGGCCGCGAGGTGATTTTCGCGGATCACGTCCACGCAGGCTTGCTCCAACGTCTCGCGCGCAAACTCCGGCGCCATGCGGTAGATCTTGGCGGAGTTGATCAGCCGCCGCACATGCTCGGGCAGACGGAAGATGGCGGGGCCGCGCGAAGTTTGGTAGCAGCGGATGCCCTCAAAGACCGCCGAGCCATAGCTGACCACGTGAGACAGCACGTGGATCCGCGCGTCGTCGAAGGGAATAAACCGGCCGTTGTGCCAAATCTTCGCGGTTTTTTTGATCGCCATCGGGGTTTCCGTAGCCAAAGAACTGCAACCCCAAATTATACCGGTCCCGTTCGTCGCCGGCCGCGATCGGCCCCTACCGCCTGGTCGGGGCTGTGGGACCGGCAGTCGGCAAGGATTTTGCCGTCGTGGTTCGGACACGGACCGGATAGGGAAAACCGCCGGACCAATACGCCGCGGGATTAGCCAACATCGCCGGCATGGCCCGCATCGCCACGCCATAGAAATTCCCCGCATTCCACAATTGGAAACCATCCCCGTGCTGCTGCCACGCGGTGCGCACCTGCACCTGGATGTAGTGGGGATTGTAGATGTGCGTGTGCCAGGAGAAAGCCTGCAACCACGGCCGGATCACCACGCCCGTACCCCGCGTCGCCCGGTCAAACCGCTGCATGGAAATGCGAATGAAATGCTTGGGCCGGTCGCCGGGGTTGGGAATGTCGTCGAAGTGGAAAAAATGGGACGGATAGATCATCGGGCAAATCACGTCACAGTAGTAGGACAACGCCACGATGTCCTGCCCGGTGTTGGCCATATCGCGGGGCCGCGCCCAGCCCATCACGCCGAACACATCCAAGGACAGATGGACATGGTAGGGCCGCAGTTCCCGGCGAACCTGGTAGACGAACTGCGTGATGACATCGGCGCGGGTCCAACCCGGATGCACCTTTTGATAGTAGAACTCGGCGTCTTTTTGATGGCCAACGACCGGAAAGCGGATGTAGTCGAGTTGCAATTCATCCACGCCCGCTTGCGCCACTTCCTTGGCCAGCGCTAGGTTGTAGCGCTGCACGGCGGGCAGGGAGGGGTCGGGATAGCGGCCGTGAAACCACAAACCGCCGGTGGCGCGGGAATGGATTCCCAACTCGGGATGGGCATGCACCAGGCGTTCGTCCTTGAACAGATCCTGCCGGGCGATGACATACAACCCATGGGCGTGCATCCATTGCACCCAGGCATGCAGATGTGGAATGTAGGGCCGCGCATAGTGATTCGCCAGCGGCAAGCCGGAGTTGAAGCTCACCACGCCGTCTTCATCCTTGACGTTGAAGACGATGGCGTTGCCGCCGGCGGCGCGCCATTCCATGGCCAGCCGCTTGCCCCGCGGCATGCCGGCCACGACCCCGGTCAGATACAGGGCCCGGATCTCGGTGTACTTGCTGGTGGGCACGCGGCCATCCGCATAGCCGGGCGCCGGGCGGGTAGCCGCGATCGCCAGCAGGGACATGGCCAGCAGCGCTGCCGCCAGGCGGAGGCACCCGCTCCGGTACGCGCTAGCTCGGGCGACGCTTACGACAGTTGAGTTCACAGTACTCGCCCCTTGTTCTCTCTTCCGGGGCCGCCGCTTGCGGCCAGCACCGGGTGGTTCCATCGAATGTACAACGGAGTGGATTCCGTTCAGGGCCGGTGCAAGACGAGCGGAACCACGGTCGTCAGCCTGGACGTACGACCAGCCGGCAGCCACGTCGGGGCAGTTGCCCGGGCGGCTCCCGAGGCCGGCGCCACCCCCCACGAATGGGGCCTGCGGACAACGTCAGTTTTTAGCCTCGGCATCTATCGAACGTGGTGGGGCGCCATCACCACCACGGCTGCAAATCACAGCCGCACGAGTGGTTTGGAAAGGACCGACAACATGGCCTTTGTGCGCAAAAAAGGCAAATCCTACTACCTGGTGCACAACGTGCGTGAGGACGGGCGGGTGCGGCAGGTCCACCTGGCCTGCCTGGGCAATCGTCCCCGGGTCACGGAAGAAGTGGTGCAGCAGGTTCGCCAGGCGCACCCTGGCCTGGAAATTGATTGGGCCGCGGTGCGACAGCGAGCCAATGAAAGCTTTGCCTCGCCGTTTGCCGACCCCGAGGGGGTGCGCCAATTGTCGCGCGGGATTCGTGGCTTGGTGATGGACCTGAACGAATTGGATTGGGAGTTGGTGGCGCGCCATGCGGGCGGCGAAACGCAGGAACTGGTGCAGGATCTGCGCACGTTGCGCGGCGCGCTGGACGCCAAGCTTTCCGCCTGGACCAGCCGGGCGCCCGGTTCCACCCCCGCCGACACTAGCAGCCTGGAGGCGCGCAAGTTCGGCAGCTAAGGGAAACAGCGTTCATCGCCGCCCCAAGACGCTCCCGCGGGCGGCATGTAGGGAGAGATTGCGTGGCCAAAATGCAAGCTAGATTCGGCAGCCGGGAAATCTTGGATCCTTCGCGCAGATGCGAAGAGGCGCGACAGTTCGACGCCACCGTGCGCGCCAAAGTCGTCGGGCAAGGCGCGGCCTTGGAGACGCTGGTGGAAATCTACCAGACGTTTCTGGCCGGTCTGCAACCGCCCAATCGGCCGATCGCCAACCTGCTGTTTCTCGGCCCCACGGGTTCGGGCAAGACTCGCACCGTGGAAGCCATGGCGGAGACGCTGTTCGGGGACGCCCGCGCCGTCATCAAAGTGGACTGCGCCGAGTTTCAGCACAGCCACGAAATCGCCAAACTCATCGGCTCGCCTCCCGGCTACCTGGGACACCGCGAAACCCATCCGGTGCTCACGCAAGAGGCGCTCAATCAATGGCACACCGACCGCGCGCGGCTCAGCCTGGTGCTGTTCGATGAGATCGAAAAGGCCAGCGACGCGCTGTGGCAACTGCTGCTGGGCATTCTGGACCGCGCGACGCTGACGCTGGGCGACAACCGCCGCGTGGACTTTTCGCAAACCATGATCTTCATGACCAGCAATTTGGGCGCCGCGGAGATGTCCAACCTGGTGGAAGGCGGCCTGGGATTCAATCCCCCCGCGGCTGGCCCCAGCGCATTGCTGGACGGCAAGGTGGAACGGGTCGCGGTGGAAGCCGCCCGGCGCAAGTTTTCGCCGGAGTTCATGAATCGCATTGACCGCACGGTGGTGTTCCGCAATCTGCGCCCGGAAGACCTGGCGAACATATTGGAAATCGAGCTGGCCCGCGTGCAGCAGCGGATTCTGGCCGCCAACGGTCCGCATCCGTTTTTGTTTCAATGCACCTCCCGGCTGAAGGACTATCTGTTGCAGGAAGGCTATGACCCCAAATACGGCGCGCGGCACCTGAAGCGCGCCATCGAACGCAATCTGGTGTCGCCGCTGGCCAAGCTGATGGCGACCGGCCAGGTCAAGCTGGGAGACATGGTGCGCGTGGATCTGGACGCGGCGGGCCGGCTGCAGTTCACGCGCGAAGCCGAAGGCGTGCTGACGCCGATGTACCGCGAAGGGTTTGCGGCCGAGTACGCGGTGGCGGCGGCTTCCGGCGGCCGCCGCGGCGGCCGCCGCATGGACTTTCCCATCGCGCTGGACAACAAATAGCGGCGCTAGCCGCCGGCGCGGCAGATCAACGAGGCGGCGTAGCCGGCGCCGAAGCCATTGTTGATATTCACCACCACCACGTTCGAGGCGCAGGAATTGAGCATCCCCAGCAGAGCCGCCAGCCCGCCGAGGCTGGCGCCGTACCCCACGCTGGTGGGGACGGCGATCACGGGCACGGCCACCAGGCCGCCGACGACGCTGGGCAATGCTCCTTCCATGCCCGCCGCCACGATGATGACCCGTGCGGCCGCCAGCGCCTGGCGCTCGGCCAGCAAGCGGTGCAAACCGGCCACCCCCACGTCATAAATGGCGCGCACCGGACTGCCCATGGCTTCCGCCGTCAGCACGGCCTCCTCCGCAACTGGAATGTCGCTGGTTCCGGCCGCAAGCACGAGAATGCCGTTTTGCGCCGGCTGGCCGCCGCGCGATCCCACGCGCCGCCGCGCCGCTGGGCCCGTTCGCAGCGTAATCACCCGCGACAAGGGGTGGTATTGAGCCGCCGGCAGCCGGCGCCGCACCGCGCGGTAGCTGGCGGCGTCGGCGCGGGTGATCAGCAGGCGGGACGAATGCTTGGCGATGGTTGCCGCGATCGCCGCCACCTGGGCCGGGGTCTTGCCCGCCGCCAGGATCACCTCCGCCATGCCTTGGCGCAGGGTGCGGTGGTGGTCCACGCGCGCGAAGCCCAAATCCTCGAAGGGCCAATGACGCAAGCGCTCCGCCGCCTGCGCCGGATTGATCTGCCCGGCGGCGACGGCCGCCAAAATCGCTTCTAAACGGTCCGGATTCACGGCTCGATTGTAGCGGACCCGGCGGTGGCCAGCAGAAAGACCCGCGCGCGGCGGTGCATGCGGGCCTGATACTCCGCCGTAACCGCCGCGGCGAACGCCGGCGCCAGGTCCGCGGCGACCAGGTTCACGGTGCAGCCGCCGAAGCCGCCGCCGGTCATTCGCCCGGCTAGAAATCCCGGCGCCGCCGTGGCCGCCTCCACCATGGCGTCCAGCTCCGGGCAACTGACCTCGTAGTCATCCCGCAGACTGGCGTGGGAGGCGGCAAACACGGCGCGCAGGCGCGGCCAGTCCCCCGCCCGCAGCGCGGCACAGGCGGCCGGCACGCGGGCATTCTCCGTCACCACGTGCCGCGCCCGCCGCGCCACGACCGGATCGAGCGCGCCGCCATATCGCTCCAGCATCGCCAGGCTCACGTCGCGCAGGCTGCGCAAACCCGGCAGATGGGCCGCCAAGCCGGCCACGGCCGCCTCGCATTCCCGCCGGCGCTGGTTGTACGCCGAGGTCGCCAGTTCGTGACGTACGCCGGTGTGGCAAACAGCCAGGACCGCCTCCGCCGGCAGCGGAATGTATTCCGTGGCGCGGCTGCGGCAGTCCAGCAGCAACGCCGCACCGGCCCGCGCCAGCACCGCGCTGGCTTGATCCATGAAGCCGCAGTTCGCCCCCACCCATTCCCGCTCCCCCGCCTGGCCGGCCAAGATTAGATCCCAGCTCAGCGCGGATAACGGCCGCGCGTCTCCGGCCAAGCGCAGCAGCCCGAGCCCAGCCGCGATTTCCAGGGCGGCGGAGGAGCTCAGGCCCGCCCCCGGCGGAATCTCACTGGCGAACCACAGTTCCGCGCCCGCTACCGCCAGCCTCCGCGCCGCCATGGCCCGCGCCGTGCCGGTGACGTAATCGGTCCAGTCGCCGCGCGGCCGGCCGGCCGCCAAGGGAACCTCCACCACGCCGGGAAATTCGCGGCTGGCCAGGCGCAACACCGGCGCGGGCAGGCGGCGGCCGGCGGCAAACGTGGCCAGCGAAACCGCCGCGGGCAGGACCAAACCGTCGTTGTAGTCGGTGTGCTCGCCGATCAGGTTGACGCGCCCCGGGGCGCGCGCCACCAGGTCCGGCGCGCCGCCGAAGGCGCCGCGAAATCCCGCCGCCGCGTCCTCGCGCGAGATGGGCGCGGTGCTCATGCCCGGGCCGCCGCGGCGATGGCGGCCCGCAACCGCGGCGCGCACTCCTCGGGCAGCGTGTCATTGATGAAGGTGCCGGCGCCGCTTTCGCAACCGGCCAGGTACTTCAGCTTGTCGGCGGTGCGGTGCGGCGGCAGAAATTCGAAGTGCAGATGCGTGTACCGCTCCCCGGCCCGGCCTGGCGGGCGCTGGTGCAGCAGCATCATGTAGGGCAGCGGGAAGCCAAACAAACGGTCGTAGCCCGCGGTCAGCGCCCGCAGAGCGCGCGCCAGCAACATCGCTTCCCCGTCCCGCAAATCCGTGATCGCGGCCAGGTGACGGCGTGGCAGCAGGTGCACCTCATAGGGATAGCGGGCATAAAAGGGAATCACGGCGGTGAACGCCGCGTTCTCAAACACCACCCGGCGCCGCTCCCGCCGCTCCCGCCGCAGGCTGTCGCAGAGCAAGCACCGCCCCTGGCGGCGCCAATGCGCCCGCATGGCCGCGAGTTCGCGCGCCGGTATTGGCGGCAGGAAGGGAAAGGCGTAGATCTGTCCGTGCGGATGGGAGAGCGTGACGCCGATCTCGGCGCCTTTGTTTTCGAAGATCAGCACGTAGCGGATGCCCGGCCGGCGCGAGAGTTCCTGAAACCGGTCCTGCCATACGGCGATCAGCTGGGCAATGCGTTGCGGCGCCTGCGTGGCCATGCTGCCCTCATGCCGCGGCGAATACACCACCACCTCGCAGGCTCCCGCCGCCGGCCGCACCGGCGTGAGCGCCGTTCCGCGCAGCGCGGGCCGAGGCGGCTGGCGGCGCAGGGAGGGAAATTTGTTCTCGAAAACGGCGATCTCGAACTCCGGGCGCGGGATCTCGGTCGCAAACGCCCCCGGCCGCGTCGGACACAGGGGGCAAAATCCCGGCGGGGGATGGAAGGTTCGGTCCTGGCGCTGGGTTGCGGTAATCACCCATTCTTCGCGCAACGGATTCCAACGCAGTTCGGACATCGGCCTAGCGCCGTGGACGGCGGCGCGGCGTGGACGCCTGCCGCGGCGGTGATGGGCGCGGGGAGGGCGCGGACGGCGCCGCCTTCGCCCCCGGCGCGGCGGCGGGGAAGGTGTACAGCAGCAGATAGCGGCCGTCGGGTTTGACTATGCGTTCACGCTGCATGGGACGCTCGCGCCGGCTGGGGGCCGTTTCGCTGCATGAGGCGTTCCCGCCGCCTTGGCGCCGTGCCGCAGCGGACGATCTCCGCCGCAACCTCCCCACGAACACGGGATGGGCAACACGGCGCGGAAACGCCTATTGTACATGCTGGAGTTGAGGATGCACTTGCCGGGCCCATGCCGGCGCCGGCTCTTGGCGCCGGTGCTGGCGATGATTTTGCTGGCGCCGGCCGCGGCCCGGCGCCATGCGCGCGCCACGCCGCTGAACAACGCGGCCATCGTCAGCTTGCTGCGGTTGGGATTCTCGCCGGCGGTGATCGCCGCCAAAATCCGCCAAGCGCGCCAGGTGCGCTTCGACGTTTCCTTGCCCGCCCTGGCGCGCATGCAGGCCGCGGGCGCGACGCCCGCCATTCTGCTGGCGATGATCGCGCGGGAAACGCCCCACCGCGGCCGCCCGCTCGCACCCCCGCGGCGCGGTTCCGCCCGACTGGCGCGGCGATCGCGGCGGCTTGCACCACCCCCGGCGCGGCCCCCCGGTCCCGCCGTCGTCTACATTTGGGACCGCAGCCGCACCGGCTTGGCGGCGCGCTGTTGGAGCGAACTCCACAAACACTCGCCGCTGCGCTTGGCGTTTTCGCCCGCGGAGGCCGATTGGCTATTGGTGATTACAGCCCAGGGCCGGGGCTTGCGCCGGACGGAAACGCTCCAGGTCTTTGACAACCGCACGCAACTACTGCTGTGGAGCGGGCACGCGGATGTAGCGCCGTTCCGCCGCAGCGCCATACGCCGCCTGGCGGACCGGTTCTGGCAGCAGGAAGGCGCGACCAGGAAAAAGGGCGGCGCGGCCGGCACACAGGCCACCTCGCCGCCCAAGCGTGGTTAGCGCCGCCGGAGGTCGGCCTCCGGCGCAGGGCGCCGCGCTACTTCTTGGGCGGCGCGATGGCGTCCTTGACGGCCTTCGAGACGCGGAACTTCACCACGGTTTTCGCCGGGATCTTGATGGCTTCCCCGGTTTGCGGATTGCGCCCGGTGCGGGCTTTGCGCTGCTGCTTCACCAACTTGCCCAGCCCGGGTAGGGTGAATTGGCCCGACCGTTTGGTCTCCTTCACCGCCAAAGCGGCAAGCGAATCCAAATACTGGGCGGACACTTTATTGCTGATCTCATTCGCCTCCGCCAATTGGCGGACCAGCGCGGTTTTGGTCAATGCTCCTGCCATGCACCCTCCTTAGGGGTTTTACCGAAAGCGGAGCCATTGTACACGACTGCGCGTACGGAATGGGCATGTTTAGCGGGTTTTTTTCTTATGCGGCGGCGTCAGGCCTTGACGTTAGCGGCAACTGCACTCAGGCTAGCGCGCGCACGCGAGTCACCACTTCCGCCGCTCCGCCTAATTCCGGCCAGACCGCCAGCGCCGCGCTGCCCTGGTAAACCCGTTGGGCGCCCCCTTCGGACTGGGACACGGTCCAAATGGGGCGTACCCACCACGCGACCGCGCCGGGGGCGTGCATTTCGACGCGGCATTTCCGCCATCCGTCTTCCAGCGCCAGGAATTCGCCGGCATGCGCCCCGCTCCAACTCAGCGGCTCCCAGTGCTCGCCCAACCGCCAACAGCGGTCCGGGGCGGCGGGCGCCAACAGATTGAATACCATCTCGATCCCCAGCCGCTTTGCGCCCGCCGCCGGCGCCCCGGCCGGCCAGCGCAGGCGGCAGTAGAAGGAGTCCGGCGTCGGGGCGGCGAAGCCCAGCGATTTTTCCAGGCGCTGGGCGCCTGCCGCGGCGGCCTCCATCCGCACCGCCGGCCCATCCAGCGCTACTTCAACAATCCGCCAGATGCCCCCGGCCAAATGAGGGTCTTCTTCCAAGCCGAGCCGCTCATAATCCGGAAACTGCCGATCCGCGGAAAACCAATAGACCCGTGCACCGTGGCAGGCATAGCGGTCATATTGCAACCAACCGCTCATGTCCTCGGCGGGTTCGGCGGCGGCGCCCGGCAAGCCCGCGGGATTGGCGCCCAGCCGCGCGCGCAGCGCCTGATGGTAAACCTCGGGCCGGCGCCGCAGCGAATTGAGCAAATTCGCGTCGGCGGGCAAATAGTCGAATTCGGCGATGCTGCCGCCATCGCGCGGCTGCACCACGGCGCGCAGCAGCGGCGTGCGCAGTTCGATCTCCTCATGGCCGTCGCAATCCCAATCCCCGCGCCGCAGGGCCGCCGGCGGGGTCAGGGTCGCCAACAAGCGGTCCGCGGCGAGCAGATGGGTATAGACGCTGTTGCGCAAGTTGGGCGCGTAGAGCCCGCCAAAGAGCCCGTGCCAATAGGCGTCGTTGCATTCGGCGGCCAGCAAATGCGTCCGCGCCGCAGCCACCCGCGCCTCCTCCGCCTCGGATTTCGGCCGGCGTTGCGCCACCTCCTGCCACTGCCGGCTGAGGTCGAGCGCCCGCTTGTGCATGGCGTTGGCTTCGGCATACTTGGCAAGAAAACTCCGCCATGGCGCCCCGGCCAGAAAGCGGTGAAAGGGCGCGAGCGCGGGATCGGCGCGTGCCCGCCCGAACTCTTCGGCGGCCGGCATGGGCAGCGCCCATTGCATCATTTCCGGGTAGGACGCCGTGGGCAGGTAGGCCAAGCCCAAAGGCGGGTGGCGGTGCAGATAGTCGGTAACCGTCGTGGTCTCGACCTGGCCCGCCAACGCCTCCAGCCCGTCCAGAAAGCGCTGTAGCCAACCGTCGCGATAGACGTGCTCATAGGTATGGGGCCAGGAACCGAATTTCTCCAGGTCATCGCCCATCGCCAGCAGCGGGCTGTCCGCGGGCGCCGGATGTTGGGCCGCGATCTCGGCCAAAAATCGCAGCGCTTCCTGCTCCGGGCGAAAGGGCAGGGCCACGCGCAGGAACTGATTGCACGCGACCAGGCGCAGCGTCCGCCCGCGATGCTCGGTAAGAAACGATCCGTAAACGTGCCCGGCTTCCCAGCCCGCCATCAGCAAGTGACTGTCGTCCACCAATGCGAACTCGACTCCGGCGTCGGCCAGCGGCGCCGGAAGATCCGGCTCCCAGACGCGCTCGGTCAGCCATATGCCCCGCGGCGCCGCGCCGGTATGCCGTTCGACACAGGCGCGCAGCCGATCTAGTTGCTCCTCCTTATCGGCGTCGGGGATGGCGGCCAAGATCGGCTCGTAGTAGCCACCGCCCAACATCTCCACCCGTCCCGCCGCCCGCAGCGCGCGCAGCCGGGCGACGTACTCCGGGTGCCGCTCCGCCAGCCAATCCAGCAGCCAACCACTGAAATGCAAGGTAAACCGCAGCCAGGGGCGGGCCTCCGCGGCATCGAGAAACGGCCGGTAGGAACTGGCGTAGGCGTGCTCGATGACGTCATCGAAGTTGTCCACCGGCTGATGCGCGTGCAAAACCAGGGCAAGCGAAACCATGCTGCCTCTAAGCTAACCCTTCTTTTGCGGTTGCAGCAGGGCCGGTGCGGTCGGGCCGCCGGGCGGAACCGCGCCGCTTCCGTTGCCGGAGGCGGGCGGCAGCCTTCCTCAGCGCTTTGCGGGAAGGCGGGGATTTCCGCGGCCTTCCCGCGCCCGCTTTGCCCCCTGGAGAGCGGCGCGGCTCCCGCGAGCAGCCCGGTTTTCCGTGGCTCATCTATACTCAAAGTTTGAGGAACGGTTTTCGCCATGTCTGACCGGGAAACGCCCGAACCGAGCATTGTCATCAGCGACCGCCGCCACTTTACCTCCGCCGGCGAACGCCGCCCGGAGGTTCCGGACGAGGATAACGACTCCGCGCGGGTGGTGGATCTCGGCGCAGCCGCAAAGGCCCCAGCGGCGCCGGCGGGCAACAAACCCGCCGCCAACACCGGCGGCGGCGCCAAAACCGCCGGCGGCGCCATTCCCTTCCCGTCGCCCGCCGCCGAGCCGCCGCCACCGGCCGCGGAAGGCGCGCCCCCGGCGCCGGAAGAGCCGACGCCGTTCCTGGCCCTGCTGGAGTCGCTGTACGCGTCCGCCATGATTCAATTGGGCGCCAGCGCACCAGGGGAAATCTCCCGCCCCGAGCCGGATTTTCCCGCCGCCCGCCAGACCATCGAGATCATGGGCGTGCTGCAAAACAAAACCCGCGGCAATCTGACCCCGGGCGAGGCGCGCGCCCTGGAGGAAATGCTCTACGAGCTGCGCCTCTATTACGTCCAGCTGACCCGCGCCCGGGGCCAAAAATAGTGGCCGCGCGCCACGCCCGGCTGCGCGTCCTCGGGTCCGGCACCTCGACCGGGGTGCCCATGCTGGGCTGCCATTGCCCGGTCTGTAGCTCCGAAGACCCGCGCGACCGCCGGCTGCGCCCCAGCATCCTGTTGCGCCTTGAGGGACAGACAGCGGTAATTGACACCACGCCCGATTTCCGCGCCCAGGCGCTGGCGGCGAACTTGGATCGCCTGGACGCCGTTTTGTTCACCCACAGCCATGCGGATCACATCTTCGGCTTGGACGACGTGCGCCAATTGAACTTCGCCCATCCCGGCCCCATCCCCATCCACGCCGACCCGCGCACGCTCGCCGATTTGCGCCGCGTCTACCAATACGTCTTCACCAACGACTACAAGGTCAGCGCCATACCGCAAATCTCCGCCCACGAGATCCCGCCGGGGACCTCGCCGCGCCCCACCATTTCCGCCGCCGGCATGGATTTTGAACCCATTGAGGTCTGGCACGGCGCCCTGCCGATCACCGCCTACCGGTTCGGCCGCAACGCCTACGTCACGGACTTCAGCGAGCTTCCCGCCGCGGCCATGGAGCGCCTGCGGGGCTTGGACCTGCTGATCCTCGACGCGTTGCGCCACCGCCCGCATCCCACGCATTCCAGCGTCGCCAACTCGCTGCGCCTGGTGCGGGAGCTGGCGCCGCGCCGCGCGCTGTTTACCCACATCTGCCACGATCTGCCGCACGCGGCAACGGAAGCCGCTCTGCCGGATCATGTCCGCTTGGCCTATGACGGCCTAGAGCTGGACGTGGAGCTATAAGGCCGCATGGCGCAGATCCTCCAATCCGCCGCCGAGCTCAACTCGCTGCCGCGCGGCGCCGTCATCAGCGTCGGAAACTTCGACGGCGTGCACCGCGGCCACCAAGCGGTGTTGGCCGCCGTGGCCGCCGCCGCCCGCGCCCGGGCCGTTCCGGCGGTAGCCGTGACGTTTGAACCCCATCCCCTGCGCCTGCTGCGTCCGGACGCCGCGCCCCGCCTGATCACCCCGCTGGCGCGGAAATTACGGCTGCTGGCGGAAACAGGCGTGGACGCCATCGCGGTTCTGCCCTTCACGCGCGACCTCTCCGAGCTGACCGCCCGCGCCTTCGTCGAGACCATCCTGGTCCGCGGACTCGCCCCAGCCGCGATTCATGAGGGCGCTAACTTCCAGTTCGGGCATCGCCACGCCGGCAATGTGGAAACGCTGGCGGAACTGGGACGAGAATTTGGCTTTCAGGTGGTGGTGCACCCGGAAATGCGCTGGCGCG
>JAKAUF010000379.1 GCA_021827785.1 Acidobacteriota bacterium
TATGCTTGGTTCGGACTATAGGGAATATAGGGCATCGCGGTCTCCTCTCCCCACTTTTTCTCTCATCGCCTTCCCCTCCGGCAAGCCCAATCCGTTCCCGGCGAACACAAGTTGTCACACAGACTCTTTAGCCCGCGCGCGTCGTCGTGGCGGGCGGCCGGAGCGGAAAAAGTGGAACTCCGCGGCAGGTGGGGCCGCCGCTGGTTCAGCACGCCTCATCTGGGCGCCCTAACCCCGTGCCGACGCCAGCTCCGCCGCGACCGCGCCATCATCCGCCGGCGCCTCCCCGCCACCTTGGCGCGGCCCCGCCACGCCGAACAGCGCGGCGAACGCCCCGTCCGCCGCCAGCAAATCGGCCGGCCGCCCCTGCTCCACGATCCGGCCGCCGGCGATCACCAGCACCCGATCCGCCAGGCTCAGGCTGGTCAGCCGGTGGCTGATCAGCAGCACCGTCCGCCCGCGCAGCCGCCGCGCCAGCGCCGCGTTCAACCCCGCTTCGCTTTCCCCATCCAAGCTGGCGCTGGCTTCATCCAGCACCATCACCGGCGTCTCCCGCAGCAGGGCGCGGGCGATGGCGATGCGCTGTTTCTGCCCGCCCGACAGGCACGCGCCGCGTTCCCCCACGCGCGTCTGGTATCCCGCCGGCAGTTGGCGAATAAAGTCGTCGGCCTGCGCCGCCCGCGCCGCCGCCACCACCGCCGCCATGATGGCCGCAGCCTCGGCCGCGGTCCCGCCGGCCCGCCCCGCCAGCGCCATTTTTTTGTCCGCGCCTTCTCCGGAAAATTGCCGGGCGGTCTTCCGAGCGGCTCCCCCGGCAGCGCCGCCCGCATTTCCGGAGGCGATTTTCCCGTCGCCGCCGGGCGCGATGCATTCGGCGCCGTAGGCGATGTTTTCGGCAATCGTCCCGTCGAACAGCACGGGGTCTTGCAGCACCGCCGAGACCTGCCGCCGCCAGGCGTCGCCCCGCGTGCCGCGTAGCTCCCGCAGGCCCCGCCCATCGGCGCGGATCGCCCCGCTGGTTGGTTCGTACAATCCCAGCAGCAAATCGCCGATCGTCGTCTTGCCCCCGCCGCTCGGTCCCACCAGCGCCACGATCTCTCCCGGCGCGATCGTGAAGCTCAAGTTCCGCAGCACCGGACCCGCGCTTCTGCCGGTACCGTCGCGGGTGCCGGAAACGGGTCCTTGGTCGGCGCCGCCGCCGGTTCCATATTCAAACGACACGCCATCGAACTCAATCGCTACCCCGGGCATTTCCGGTGCCCGCGCCACCGCCGGTCCGTGCCCGGCTTCGCCGCGCCCGGTCGCGCCATTTCCGGCCGTTCCATCTCCGGCCGTTCCATCTCCGGCCGTGCCACGCTCGCCCGCGCCGCGCCCGGCTTCGCCTTCACCTTCGTCCGCCGCCGCCAGCAATTCCAGCGCCGCGCCCGCCGTCACCCAGTTTTTGCTCAGCGAGGCGTAGACGCCGGTCAGCCCGGTCAGCGGCGCATAGAGCATCCCCGCGTAGGCCACCGCCGCGATCCAGCTTCCCGCCGACAGCCGATGATCCATCACCAGCACCGCTCCCGCCGCCAGCACCGCCGCCCGTCCCGCCGTGGCCAGCATGCCGCGCATTCCGGCATAGGCGGTGTCCACCCACACCAGCCGCCACAGCCGCCCGAACAACCCCGCCGCCGCGCTTTGGTACCGCCGCGCCTCGGCGTCCTCGCCGCCCAGCGACTTCACCGTCTTGATCGCGCCCAGCACCTCGTACACGCGCCGGTAAATCCGCCGCCAGCCCGCCTGCACGTCTTCCTCGGCCGCCACTCCCGCCTTCGTCGCCCGCAGCGTCGCCCACAGAAACGGCGGCAATGGCGCCAGCGCCAGCCAGCCCAGCGCCGGCGACAGCGCGAACAGCAGCGCGGCGATCAGCGCCAAATTCGCCAGGTTCGGCAGCACCGATTGCACGCCGTCCCCGACCAGTTGCCCCAGCGCCCCCACGCCGCGGTCCATCCGTGTCATCACCGCCCCGGCGCCGCTCTCTTCTGGGTTGCTCCCCGCTGCGCCCAAATGCGCCGCCAGCGGCTGCCGCAGCACCGCCGCAACCATCCGCCGGCTCAACGCGAAGCTGGAATCGAACCGCGCCTTGTTGACGCACAGCGACGTGCCCGCCTCCAGCAGTTGCTGCCCCAGGCCCACGGCCGCCAGTCCCGCCACCGCCAGCGCCAGCTCCGGCCAAATCGGCCGGCGCTTCTGCGCGGCCCCGTGCGCGGCGTGGGGCGCGGTATGGTACGCTGCGTGGGCCGCGATATGGTGCGCGGCGTGGTGCGTGGCGCCGATCACCACGTCCAGCAGATAGCGGTAAAACAGCGGCTCGATCGCCCCCGCCGCCGCCCCGGCCACGCCCAGCGCCGCCGCCAGCGCGATCCATCCCCGGTAGGGCCGCAGCACCCGCCCCAGCAGCCGCCAGCGCGAGGGGCGCAATCCGCCGGGGACGCGCGGCGCAGCCGCGCTGGGGCCAGCGCCCGTCATGGGTTTCGCCGGGAGGGGCTTCGATGCGGCAGAGTGGAACACGGCGCGAACGCCGGCCGAGGCCGGCGTGATGCCAGCTTAGGGTGCCGCCCGTCCC
>JAKAUF010000052.1 GCA_021827785.1 Acidobacteriota bacterium
CTGGCGGCAATGGTTCGCCTGGTCGGGGCGGCATGGCTGGCATGCCCGCGCGGATGCGGCGAAGAAATGGCTAGCCCATGCGGCCAACCAGCGGCAAGGACGGATGGTGCTGATGCTGGCCGCCGTTCTGCTCGCCATCGGCGCGGCGGTCTGGGCCTCGCCGTGGGCGAATCGCGGGTTGCGGCGCACGCGTGCGGCCGCCGCCGCGAGCGAAGCGACATGGTACTACCGGCGCTTGCGCCGGCGCCTCGAGCGCATCGGCCTGCGCGCCCCGCCGCACTGCACGCCGGAGGAACTAGCTGGCGCCTTGCCGCCGGCCGCGGGCCGGCCCGCGTTGGCGGCGGCGGTGGGACGGTTTCTGTCGCATTACCAGCAGGTACGGTTTGGCGGCGATGGAACGCTGTTGCCCTTGCTGGCGGAGGATCTGCGGGCGGTGGAAGCGGCGCTGCGCTAGGCGGGCCGGGCGAGGGTCCTAGCGGGCCTTGGCGGCCGGCCGCCAAGGCGTTCCGGGTCACTTCCAAGCGGGCCGGGCGGCCGATTTCCTGGCCGGCGCGGAGCGCGCACCGGCGGCCGCGGTCGCGGCGCCGCTTCCCACACCACTGCCGCGAAATCGCCGCTGGAAATCGCCGCGGCGGCTAGTTATGTTCGCGGCACCTGTACCCTTGGGGCCAGTTGTGGCGTCGGCAAGAAAGCCCTTATGATCGCCGCATCCCCCCGTTTAGGACGCGTGCGCCCGCATCTCAAACTTTCCTATTTCATCATCGCGGTGCTGATCCTAGCGGGAGCGGCGCCGTTGTTTCTCTATGGCACGCGGGTGATCGCCCTGAATCGCGACGCCCTGCGCACCAAGGAGCGGGAATACCAGACCGCCTCCACGCGGGCCTTGGCGGATGAAATCGGTTTGTATTACCGCCAGGGCGGCATGGCGGCGGCGCACTTGACCGACGCCATCGCCGTGCTGGCCAGCGGCGACCTCAGCGGCAACAAGGTCAACTCGCCGGACATTCGCGGCCTGCTGGAAGAGAGCCTGCACTCCTCGCCGCACTTGCTCTATCTGGCGGTCATCAACGACCAAGCGCAGGAAGTGGTGGCGTCGCGCTTGGCGAACATGGACGTGTTTCTGCTGCGCGCGATCGAGCGGGCCTATTTGGTCTCCCGCGCCGGCCAGACCAGCTACGTGCCCGTCGAGGTGTCCTTGAACGGGCATAAGCGCGTGGTGATGCTGCGCAGCATGCCGCTGGTGGCGGACCCCGACCTCCAGCCGGGAAGCCCTGGTGCGGGACCTCCGATCGGCGTCCTGCTCCAGGTGGAAGGTTTTTCCATGATTCAGCGCCGGCTGGATGAAATGTCCGCTGGCGGGATGCAGCTCTACGTGGTGGATCACCGGGGACGGCTGATCGCCGCGGGTACCCGGCCGGGACACTTCGGCGGGGTGCTCGGCCAGGATCTGAGCCAGCTGGAAATCGTACGCCGTTTCCTTTCTTGGCATGGCAATCCCTTGGCGTCGGAAACCGCCTCCTATCCGCAAACCACGCCGCGCGGACCGGAGGCCATGCTGGGCACCTATTCGGCGATACCGGCGCTGCACTGGGCGGTCATCGCGCAGCGGCCCGAGCGTCTGGCTTTCGCCTCGGCGCGGGAACTGGAACGCGAAGGCTACATGCTGATGATCGCCAGCTTGATCGTCAGCGTGATCCTCGGCGTGTATTTCTCCAGCCGCCTTACGCACCCTCTGGAGCTGCTCAGCCAGCAGGCGCGGGCCTTGGCGCGACGGGAATTTCTAGGGCGGATTCAAATCAAGGACCAAACCGAGATCGGCGACCTGGCGCGTAGCTTTAACGCCATGGCCGAGGAGATCGAACACTACGTCAACGATCTGAAGGCCGCGGCGGATACCAACCGCGAGCTGTTTTTGGGCTCCATTCGCCTGCTGGCGCAGGCGGTGGACCAGAAGGATCCCTATACCCGCGGCCACTCCGACCGCGTCACGAAGTACTCCGTGGCCATTGCCAAGCGCATGGGCTTGACGGACACGGAGGTGGAGCAGGTGCGGATCGCGGCGCAGTTGCACGATGTCGGCAAGATCGGCATTGACGACCGGATTCTGAAAAAGCCCGGCGCTTTGTCCAATGAGGAGTTCGTGCAAATGAAGCAGCATACCGTCAAGGGCGCCAACATCGTGCGCCAGGTCGAGCAGCTGCACGACATTTTGCCGGGCATCGAACTGCATCACGAGGCGGTCAACGGCAGCGGGTATCCCTATGGGCTGCGCGACGATCAGATCCCGCTGATGGCCAAGATTATTTCCGTGGCCGACACGTTCGACGCGATGACCACGGAGCGGCCCTATCAGGCGGCGCATGAGACCGAACAGGTCGTGGAGATCATCCAGAAGCACGCCGGGGTGCGCTATTCGCCGGCCGTGGTGCAGGCGTTCGTGGAGGCGGTGGAGGCGGGCGAGATCCGCCCACAACGCGCGGCCGCGGTCGCGGCGCTGTAGGTCAGCGCGCCGTCAGGCAGCGGCGTCTGCCGGGCCGGAATCCTGCTTCTCCTTGCCGCCCTGCCACCGGCTAAACGCGGGGCCAATTCCGTGTTCCCC
>JAKAUF010000416.1 GCA_021827785.1 Acidobacteriota bacterium
AAGGGCAGCGATGCCGCAACCCGAACCTCGGTCCGTCCTCCGCCCGGCCAAGCCGGAAGGCCAAATTGGGAGGCGCAACCGGTCGCGGGGGCCGCGCCATTTGCTCGGGGAGCCAAGCGGGCGCGGCAAGGCCGCGAAATTCCCCCGCGCCGCAGGCGCGCCGGCAATCGTTGCGGCCCGCCCCCGGCAAGCGACGCGGCGCGGTCCCCAAAGCCGGGGTCCCCAACGCGCAGCGGCGCGCGTTGGGGTGGGCAGCCGCGCTGGGGCCCGCGCCCAGCAATGAGGAATGCCGCGCCTTAGGGGACGGTGACCACCGCCGCCGCGCTGCCACGATTGCCGCCGCGGTCATAAACCCGCAGCATCAGCACATGCTGCCCCGGCGCCAGATGTGGCGTCCGAACGGTAAAGTTCTCCCGCCGCGAATCAATGATGCCGCTGTCGGCATAGAGCTGCCGCCAATGGCCGCCGTCCACGGCGTACTCCGCCTGGCTGAGCGCCGCGACCGCGTCCGTGGCGGTGAAATGCGCCACCGCGCCCTTGGCGCCGGCGTGGGAGGATACCAGCCGCACGGTCGGCGGCGCGGTGTCCATGGTGGCCGGCGCGCTGATGATGGTCGCCGTTTTCGCCATGCCCGGCGGATTGGCGTCGGCGTCGCTGGCGGTGATCTTGAACTTGTAGGTGCCGTCGGGCAAGCGTCCGGGAGCGATATCGAGGTGATTGGCGTGCAGATCGCGCCGCAGCGGCGTCCATGCCGTTTCGCCCTCGATTTGGAACCACACGTCGTAGGTGAGCGGATCGCCGTCGGGATCGTGCGCCTGCCAGTTGAGCTTGATGCCGTCCAAATGGGTCTTGGAGTTGTCGGCCAGGCTGGGGGGCTGGCTGGCCGCCGTCAACGCCTGAACGCTGCGAATTACCGGGGCGCGATTGCCGGGCAGGTAGGGCACCGTCACCGATTCCAACCGCGGCCCGGCGCCGGCGCGGCGATGAAAAATCGCCCGCCATTGAATGTAGCGCGCCGGCGGGCTGGCGATGCGCTCGCCGGGATGCGTCAGCGGCGCCGACCACGGGCTCCAAGTGCCGTTCGGCTGAGCCGAATTGCCGCTGCGCGTTTCGAACACCAGGGATCCCGTCGCCGCTTGCTCCGCCAGCCAGTCCAGATGCCCCCAGTGCGAAATCACGCCGGTGTCCTTGATCGGCGACAGATAGATTCCCTGCGCCGCAGGCGAAGCAGAGAGCCGGTACAGAGTGCCGAGATTGCTAGTGGTCGCCAGCAGCAATCCGTCGGCCGGGAACAAGCGTGTCGTTTCCTGTTCGTCGGTCTGCGCCAGCAGCGTGGCTTGCCGGTTGGCGCCGAGGCGATAGATGTGGCCGTTCAGGTCGGTGGCGAATAGCGGATCGGTCCGTCCCAGCCAAAGAGCGCCGGCGTCTTGGTGTTGCGACGCCCAAGCCGTCGCCACCGAGCCATCGGCGGCGATGCGGTAAATAGCGCTGCGCAGGCCGGGATGCGGCGGTTCGGCGGGCGACGCCGATTCCCCGGAGGCGGGAATCACATGCGCCGGGCCCATGGAGATGGTCACCTGTGCCCCGCCGTCGCCACCGGGCAGCCCGCCCGGACCTTGCGCCGCGCGCTGCGCCGACTCGGCGATGACGGTCATGCCCGGCGCCGAGATGGGTTGGTTCTGCTGGCTGCTGGCCGCCAGCGCGGAGGCCGAGGGCGCCGCGCCGCTGCCCTGCGCGGCGGCGTAGATCGCCCCTCCCGGCGCCACCGCCAGCGTGGCGATTTCGCGCAAGGGCGCGTTGTAGAGGACAAAGCCGCGGCCCGCCGGGGTAATGCGGAAAATCAAGCCCCCGGGATCGGTGCCCGCCAGCAGGTCGCCATCCGGCGCGGCGGCGAGGGACATCACCTGGCGCTCGCCGGTGGCGAAGAACGGGCGGCCGATGCCGCGTCCGTCGGGCCCGGGGGCGATGCGATAGATCTCACCCGCGCTGCCGGTGCCGGCGTAAAGCGTTTTCCCGATGAAGCGCAGCGACCAAATGTAACGCGTGTGCGGATCGAAATAGACCTGGCTTTTGCCGTTGGCGGCGATGCGGTAGATCTTGCCATTGGGCGACGTCGCGGCGTAGATGGCGCCGTCCGGCCCGGCGGCGACGGCGAAGATGTCCGGTTCCTGGGCCGTAAACCACAGCGCCTGGCGAGCCGCCACGGGATGGCGGGAATGCAGCATCGCCGGCGTCAGGCGGTACAGCTGGCCGGCGTTGCCGGTAGCCAAATACACGTTGCCTTTGGCGTCCACCGCCGCAGCCCAAATCAGCGGCTGCCCGGTGTGCAGCACCGCGGTCAGGGCCGGCGCTAGGGTCAGCTCTCCCTCGGCTCCCAGGGATAGGTGGCGCAGCCGTCCCAGCGCGAAGGACCGCTGCGAGGCCAGCCGCCAAAAATGCGTATTCACCGCCGCCAGCGGCAGGGCGGTGGCCAGCAGCGTGACGAGCACGCCGGCGCGAAACCAAAAGTGTTTGCGTTGCATAAGCATGGCGGCCGCGAAAGCGGGCCTCAAATCAACCGCGGACTGCAAATCAATAGTCGGGCTTGCGCACCTGCACGGTAATGGTCTTCACCCCTTGAATCACGTAGGGCAGGTCGGGGCTGGCGTACTGGTACACCGGGGAATCCTGGCTGGCGGCCATGCCGCTGTCCACCGAAGGGCCGGCGGCCAAGGCGCGCGCCACCGAAGGCGGC
This sequence comes from Acidobacteriota bacterium, assembly GCA_021827785.1. GTDB lineage: Bacteria > Acidobacteriota > Terriglobia > Terriglobales > SCQP01 > JAKAUF01. The sequence continues at coordinate 2,735 of JAKAUF010000416.1, forward strand.
GGGGCGGGGAACTGCTGCCCGGCGATGACGAATGCCGGCCGTTGCTCGCTGGCGCGCAGGTACAGCCGGTCATTGCGCCGCAGATCGTTGATCGCCGCCACTAATTGCGGCACGTTGCGGGCGCGGAAGCCCTGCTGTAGGCGCTGCATCTCCATCAGGTCCAGTGCTTCGCCGGCGCCGGCGGCGATCTTCAGCGGCCCCGGCGGCAGGCTGGCGGGAATCCGCACCGGCAGCTCCCGCGTGACCATGCTGCCGTCGGCGGCGCGCAGCCGCGCGGTGATGGTCAGCGATTGGCCGGGTCGGACTTGGCTGCGGTTGGCCCAAAGGCCAACCATCTTCAGCGTGCGATTGCGGTTGGAGGATGTGACGGACAGATGGATCCCGCGGATCGTGAAGCGCAGCCCGCTCTGGTACAGGTAGCTGAGCGGCGCGGCGGCGCTCATGGCGGCGGATGCCGGCCCATTGATATCTTCCGCGACCAAGTCATGGATCTCCACCGGCGCCGCCCCCGCCAGGTCAATCGCCCCTTGCAGTCGCAGCGTCGCCGGGCCGACGCTGCGCTGCGTGGCGTCCAGCGTCGAAGCCAGCGCCATGTTGAACAGAAACGGCGTCAGGAACCGGTTGTTCACCATTTCGAAGCGGTAGGTCTGCGCGACTCCGCCTTGGCGCACGCTGACCTGCACCGGAATCATGTGCGCCTGGCCGCCGAAGGTTCCGTAGACGCCCTGGGAATCGTCCTGCCGAATCACCCCCAACCGGCGCCCGCTGACCGCGATCTTGAACGAGGTCATCAGCCCCGGCATCAGCGCCACCACCCGCGCGTGGCTGAAGGGCATGGCCGTGGCGCCGGCGGAAAGGAAGCGGTGGCCGAAGGCGAAGATGTGGCCATCGTGGATGTAGGTGACCGTGCCGTCGGCGGCGACTTCCAAGTCCCCCCGCACCAACTGCACGCTGATCATGTCGCCGGGATGCAAGCTCGACGCCGGGGCCAGGGCGTTGGTGGCGGAACCGGCGCCGGCCGTGCCCCCCATCATCGGCGCCAATCCCAGCGCCCGAAACTGCGGCGCGAACTGGGCGATGGCGCGCGGGCTGAATCCGGATAGCACCAGCGGCGTGTGCAACTGCGGCAACTGCATGTCCGCCGGCAGCGCCCGCGCGGCGCCCAGTTGCAGCCGCGCCTTGGGGTGCAGCAGCCGCGGATTCCCATCCACGGCGGTCAACCGCAGCGTCGCCGCCGGCGGCGCGCCGCTATCCGCCGCGAAGGCGTCCTGGTGCGCCTGCGCCGTCGCGCGCGCCTCTTGCGCCAGCATCTGCTGGATCGGCGTGATGCCCGCGATGGCGGTCTTGGCGTAGGGAAAGCCCAGCGCCACGGCGCCCACCAGCTTGCCGTCTATGTAGACCGGGCTGCCGCTCATGCCTTCCAGCACGCCGGTTTGCGCCAGCGGCCCGCCGCTGAGGCGCGCAAGGATGACCGCCTGTTTGGGGCCCATGTTGTGCACCACGCCCAGGATCTTGACCTGAAAGGTTTGCACTTGGGTTCCGGAGAAGACCGTCTTGCCTATGCCTGTCATTCCCGCGCGCACATCCCGCAAGGGGAAAATCCCCACCGGCGCCGTGGGGCGGCGTTGCGCGAGAACGGGCAGAGCGCTGAAGGCCAGGCAGGCCAGCAGCAGACAACAACGGCTCGGGAGACGATGCATGGGGCGCAGCGGGCGGGCTTTGGATTCAGTGTAGGCGGCTGGCGCGCAGGGCGCAAGCGGCGTGGCCCTCCCCAGGCACTCCTGTCCCCTAGGTCAGAGGCGCATCCAGCGCAGGGCGCACCCAGAGCGCGCCCAGAGTGCGCCGCTTGCAGTGTGTTTGCCGATGTGACACGCTTACGGGCGGTTGACGCCATGTTACCTACATCACTTCGTCCGTCACGCCGCCCATCATTCCGCCCGAGCCGCCGCCGTCCCGCCGGCCGCCCGTTTTCATCCCCATCGCGCCGGCTGCGCCGCTCCCCCGCCGCGCTGGCGGCCGCCGGCCTGTTGGCGCTGGTCACCGTTGCGGCCGCGGGTTGTCATGCCCGGCCCGCCCCGCATGGCGCGGCCAAGGTGAACGCGATACTGGCGCGCATGACGCTGGCGGAAAAAATTCGCTTGCTCCATGGCTCGGCGCCCAATCCGGCGCAGTATCAGGGCCAAGCGGGCTACTGGGCGGGGAACCGCAAGCTGGGCATTCCTCCCATGCGCATGGCGGACGGGCCGCCGGGGGTGCTGACGCGCCACCGCTCGACCGCCCCCGTGGCGACCATGGGCGTGGCGGCGACGTTCAGCGCCGCCGCGGCGCGGCGCGAAGGGCGGGTGATCGGCCGGGATGCGCGCGCGCTGGGCATCGCCGTGGCCCTGCAGCCCTTCCTGAACATCTTTCGCGATCCCACCTGGGCCCGCGCCTACAACACCTACGGCGAGGATCCACTCTTGTCCGGGGAAATCGGCGCCGGCGTGATCCGCGGCATCCAGAGCCAGGGGGTGATGGCGACCGCCAAGCACTTCCTCGCCTATAACGGCGGCGGCAATGTCATCGTCGGGCAACAGGCGCTGCACCAAATCTACGCCGAGCCCTTCGCCTACGCCGTGCGCGCCGGCGTCGCCGCGGTCATGTGCTCCTACAACCAGGTCAATGGCGCCTATGCCTGCGGCAACTCCGCCACCCTGCGCGGCGTGCTGAAGCAGGAGATCGGCTTTCGCGGCTTCGTGATGTCGGATTGGGGCGCGACGCACGCCACCGACTTCTTGGCCCACGGGCTCGATCTGGAAATGCCGGGCTCGATGATCCCGTTTCTGCCCTGCTACTTCTGCGCGCGTCCCGCGGCGGCGCCGCCGCACCGGCTGAATGTGAAGGCCATGTTCTTTTCCAGCCACATTCCCGAGGAGCCGCCGCCGGCCGCCTTCGGGGGATTTGGCAGGATGGCGCCGCCGGAGGGGATGCTGGCCGCGGTGAAGAACAAGACCGTGACCCCCGCGCAGATCACCGCGGCGGCGCGGCGCATCCTGATGGCGATGGACCGCTTCGGCTACCTGCGCGGCAAGGCGCCGTGGGCGGTGTCGGCGGCGCCATTTGCCCGTGACGTGCGCGCGGTGGAAGCCGTGGCGGAGGACGCGGCCGTGCTGCTGAAAAATCGCGGTCACGCCCTGCCGCTGACTACCGCCGACTTGCATTCCTTGGCCCTCATCGGTCCCGGCGCGGCGCAGACCGTCACCATCGGGGAATCGGGAGAAAAGGCGCTGGGTTTCCCCAGCCGCGATCTGAGCCCATATGCGGCGTTGCTGCAAGAAACGCGCGGCATCGCCGGCCGCCACGTCACCCTGTCCGTGGCCGATGATATGACCGGCCATCCGATCCCGGCGCGCTATTTGTCTTCCGGCGGCCACCCGGGCCTGCGGCGCGCGGGTTCCGGACCCGCGGTGCGCGACGCGCAAATCAACTTCACCCAGCGCGACGGGCGCCCGCTGCCCGCGGGAACCAAGCGGCAATGGAGCGGGGTGCTGCGCATTCCGCGCACGGGCGATTACTGGCTGTATTTGCAGGTCATGGGCTGCGCCGCCCAGTTCCGCGTGGATGGCCATTTGGCCGGCCGCACGGCGAATCTTCTGCTCCACGGCAACTACATTCAGGCCGCCCAGGACAATGTGCTGCCCACGACCGACAATTTGGACAACGTGCGGGTCAGCCTGCACCTAACCGCCGGCTCGCACCCCATCCAGGTGCGGGAAACCGCCGACGGCTCGGGGCGGCCGGTGCAGATCCGCCTCGCCTGGATGACGCCGCGGCAGCGGCAAGCGGATTGGAACGCCGCACTGGCGGCGGCGAAAGCGGCCCACACCGTGGTGGTCTTCGCCTGGGGCCGGGGCCTCCCGGCCTACCAGTTGCCGGGCGATCAGAACCGCCTGATTGCCGCCATCGCCCGCGTCAATCCGCGCACCATCGTGGTGCTGAACACCAGCCAGCCCGACGCGCTGCCTTGGCTGCCGCACGTGGCCGCGCTGCTGGAGATGTGGTATCCCGGCGATGGCGGCGGGCCGGCCACGGCGCGGGTGCTGCTGGGCAAGACCGATCCCGGCGGCCGTTTGCCGTTTACCTGGGCCCAGCGCCTGGACCAATACGTGTCCCACGATCCGGCGCATCCGGCACGCTCCTCGCGGGGCGTGCACGGCGTCACGCGGTTCAGCGAAGGCATCTTCGTGGGCTATCGCTGGTTTGACCAACAGAAGATTCAGCCGCTATTTCCCTTCGGCTTCGGTCTCACCTACACTCGCTTCCACTACTCCGGCCTGGCGGTGCGCCGCGATGCACGCGGCGGCCTGGCGGTTTCCTTTGCTGTCCGCAATGTTGGTCCGGTGGCCGGGGACGCCGTTCCGCAGGTCTATTTGGGCCCGCCGCAACCCGCCCCCTCCGGGGCGCAGTTCGCGGTGCGGGCGCTGGCCGGATTTGCGCGCCTGCACCTGAAGCCCGGTCAGACGCAATCGGTCACGATCCGTGTGCCGCGGCGGCAGTTGCAATATTGGGCCGACGGGGCGAACCATTGGCGGCTGGCGGCGGGGAAGCGCTGGGTGTTCGTCGGCGCTTCCTCGCGCCATTTGCTCCTGCGAAAACAGTTCACAGTCGCGCCCTGAACCCGGGCGCGGCGCGCCGGCGGCGGAGGGCGCGGCTGCCCACCATTCGCGGGGCCCGCGCCAAGCAATGCCGCGGCGGCGGGCGGGAGGCCGCTATAATCGGCGCAGTGATCCGCGACGGCATCTTTTATTTCGCCGGTTCCCTGGCGGCGGCGGTGCTGGTGGCCTACTTCACCTTCTGGGGATGGGCGGCGCCGCTGCTGGTGTTCGGCCTGTTCGCGCTGTATTTTTTTCGCAATCCCGCGCGCGTCATTCCCGCCGACCCCGGCGGGGTGGTCTCGCCCGCCGACGGCAAGGTCACTCATGTGGAGGTGCTGGCGGCGGATGCGCCGCTGGCGCCGGAGTTCGCGCACCGCATCAGCATCTTTCTATCCATCTTCGACGTTCACGTCACTCGCGCTCCGGCGGCGGGGCGGGTGGTTTCAGCCGAATACCGGCGGGGACGGTTCGGCAGCGCCCTCAATCCCAATTCCGCCGTGGAAAATGAGCAGAACCTGGTGCGCCTGGCCACGGGACCGTCGGGAACAACGCCGTTGGCGTTTGTCCAGATCGCGGGCTTGATCGCCCGGCGCATCGTGTTCTGGCCCCGCCCCGGCGACCAGGTGCAGCGCGGGCAGTTGGTGGGGCTGATAAAATTTGGTTCGAGGGTGGACGTCTTCCTGCCCGCCGGCGCGGTGATCGCGGTCGCCGCCGGCCAGCGGGTGCAAGGCGGCGCCACGTTGCTGGCGCGCCTGCCCTTCGCCGCTGAACCGGCCCCGATGGCCGCCGATGTCCACACCCCTACCCACTTCTGAGCCCGACCTGGATCGGCCCGCCGGCCCGCCGGCGCGCCGCGGCATCCGCCGCGGCATCGCCCTGCTGCCATCGCTGTTCACCGTGGCCAATATCGGTCTGGGCTGGTACGCCATTCAGCAAACCACCGCCGCGCTGCAAGCCGCCGCTCCCGCTGCCTTGCTGGACACCGCGGCCAAAGCCATCGGCTGGGCGATTTTGCTGGACGGCTTCGACGGCCGCATCGCCCGCATGGCCAACGCCAGCAGCGCCTTCGGCCGGGAGCTGGACTCCCTCGCCGATGTCATCAGTTTCGGCGTCGCGCCGGCCCTGCTGGCGTATGTCTGGGGCGTGCGCTTCGTCCACCTGCCGCTGGCGTCGCACGGCTTCCATTACCTGGATCATGCCGCGCAGGTGGTGGCGTTTTTGTTCGTCATCGCCGGCGCCGCCCGCCTGGCCCGCTTCAACATCGCCCCCGACGACGCCGAGCCCAGCAATCCGGGCAAGCCGGGCAAGAAATATTTTGTCGGCATGCCCATCCCGGCGGCCGCCGGCCTGATCGCCGCCGTCGTGCATTTCTTCGCCTCGCCTTCGTTTCTATTCGGCGCCGTGAACCCCAGCTGGGGCTGGGCGGTGGCTTGGCTGGCCCTGGTGCTGGCGCTGGCGTACTTGATGGTCAGCACCTGGCGGTTTTACAGCTTCAAGGACATTGACCTGCGGCGGCGGCAGCCGTTCGTGATCACCGTCGCCTTGGGCGGGCTGATGGCCGCCATCTGGTATTTCTCGGAAACCACGCTGCTGGTTCTGTCGGTCGGGTATCTGCTGGCGGCGGTGATCTGGCGGCTGACCCATCACCTCCGCCGCGGCAAGCCCACGCCGCGCCGGCAGTCCGGCTGGCCCCAGCCGGCGGCGCGGAGCGGGGCGCACGAGTAGGAGCCGAAGGCCAATGGCGGAGACCTCCCCATCCCCGCGACCGCGCTCGCGCCCTTGGCGCCTGGGCATTGCCGGCGGCACTGGCTTGCAGGCGCGGGAAGTGGCGGAGCTTTTGCCCAGCTCCGCCTTATCCCAGGCCGGCGAGCCGGTCCTCCGCTACTTTGCCCCCGGGAGCAAATCGCCCGCCTCCAACGGAGCGGAGTCCGACGCCGGCGCGGAGCGCCACCTGGGCGGCCTAGGCGCCGAGGCGGTCGTGCTGGAGCCGCTCAACGCCGCCAACCTGGAGGGGCTGGATGCGGTCTTCTTCGCCGGCAGCGCGGCGGAGACCCGCGCGGCGGCGCCGCTGGTGCAGGCGGCGGGCGCTTGGGCGGTGGACTTGGGCTCCGCGCTGGCTCCGGGCGCGAAAACCCTGCGCGTGCCGCATCCCGCCGCCCAAATGCTGGCGGCGGTGCTCCCCGCGCTCGCCGCTCTCGGCGTCGCCGCAACCGCCGCCACCGTCTTCGAGCCCGCCAGTGAGCGCGGCATGGCCGGGCTGGAGGAATTGCGCGACCAGAGCCTGCGCCTGCTGGCGGCGCAGTCCATTCCCAGCGCCGTGTTTGGCGCCCAGATCGCCTATAACCTGCGTGTCGAGTTGGGCGAGGAGGCACAGCCGCCGCTGGCTGAAGTCGCCGCGACGATCGCCGCCGATCTCCGCGCCCTGGGCGCGTCCTCCGGCTTCGCCTTGCCCGCCTTGCAGGTGCTCCAGGCGCCGGTGTTTCACGCCCACATCATCTCCCTGCTGGCGGAGTGGCCGCAGCCGCCGGCGAGCGAAGCCCTGCATGCGGCCCTGCGCTCGGCGCCGGTGGCGTTTTGCGCGCCGGGAGAACCGCAGCCCGAGGCCACCAGCGCCGCAGGCGAGAGCGGGGTGCGGGTCGGCGCGCCGCGGCAGGATTTGCTGCGGCCGGGGATTTATTGGATTCCCCTCAGCGCCGACAATCTTCGCCTGCGCGCCGCGGCGGCGGTTCATTTGGCCGCGCGGGCGCTGGGATGCCTGTGAGCCCGCGACTCATGCGGCGGAGGCCGCCAGGGCCCCTCGCCTGGTGGCTGGCGCTGCTGGCGGCGCTGCTCACCGCCGGCTGCGGCTACCACCTCTCGAACCACGTCCACGCCCTGCCGCCCGACGTGAAGGTCATCGCCGTTACCGGCTTTCGGAATCAGACGCTGTCGCCGCGGCTGTCGCAGATGATGACGGCGGCGATGGCGCGCGAGTTGATCCAGCGCACGCACTATCGCATCCAGTCCCAGCGCGCGGGCAGCGACGCCGTGCTGGAAGGCACGGTGCTCAGCCTCGCCACTACGCCGGTCACCTTCGATCCCAACACCGGCCGCGTGAGCACCGTCGAGGTGCGGCTGCGCCTGCGCGTGCGCCTGCTGGACCAGACCACCGGCCAGCCGCTGTATCAAGCCGGCAATTTGGTGTTTCGCGACCAATATCAGATCAGCGCCTCGGAGCCCAGCCTATTTGAAGAGGACACCGTGGCGCTGCGCCGTATGTGCCGGGACGCGGCGCGGACGGTGGTCGGCGACATTTTGGAGAACTTTTAGCCATGCCGCGCCGCACTAGCCCGGCGGATGCGCCGCTGCGGCCGGCCTATTTGCTGGCCGGCGCCGAGGCCTATTTTCGCGACCGGTTTCTGCGCGAGTTGCGCTCCCGCATACCCGACGAGCAGTGGGAGTATAGCTGGCACGAAGCGGACTTGGCGGCCACGCCCTGGGCGGAGGTGCTGGACCAGGCGCGCACGCCTTCGCTGTTGGCGCCATGGCAAGTCTTCGTGCTGGACAACGCGGAACACTTGGCCGCGGGCCGGCGCGCCGGCGCGGAGGGATTGGCGGCGTTCGCCGCCGCCGCCGGGGAGCCGCCCGCGGCGGTGCTGGTGTTTCTCGCCCGGCGCATCCAGATTCCGGCTGACCCGCGGCAGATGGCGCTGGAGGATAAGGCGCGCTTGGAGAAGTTGGAGTCCCTGCTGGGCGGCGCCTGCGAAGTCATTTATTGCGCCCAGGTCGAGACCGAGGATGCCGCGCGGCTGCTGTTGGCCGAGGCGCGGCAGCGGCAATGGCGCCTGGAGGAGCCCGCCGCCCGTTGGTTATTGGAGGCCAGCGCCGGCGATCTGGCGCGCGCCTCGTTGGAGCTGGAAAAACTGGCGCTGTACCAACCGGGGCAGGCCATTACCGAGGCCACCGTACGCGCGTTGGTGCCGGAAGCGCCGGCATTGTCCAGCGACGGTTTGTGGCTGGCGTTGGCGCGGCGCGACCGGTCCGCGGCGTTGGTGGCCTTGGACGCGGTGTGGGCGGCGGCGGGGGACGCGGGGGCGATCCCGCTGGTGTTTCAGCTCAGCCGGCTGTGCAAAATGGCGCTGATCGCTCGGGCCGCCCGGGCGCGGGACCGCTCGCGGTTGTATCAGGTTCTGCCCCCGGGGCTGAAGCCGCCGAGTTTCGCCGCCGATACGGTGCTGGCCTTGGCCAAGGGCATGTCGGCGGAGCAGTTGACTGCGGCCGTGGACCGCCTACAGCGCTCCGATGTCGCCCTTCGCGACCGGCCATTGAGCCCCCGTGTGGTCATCGAAGGCATTATCGCTCAATGGCTTAGCGGACTGGAATCGGCTTCCGTGTGAGCCTCCGGCGGGGCGGCGGCGCATGCCGCCACCGGCTGTACGGAAAAAAAGCAAAAAAATATTGTTTTTCGGAGAAGTTTTCTGTTACGTTTCCAATATCCACACACTTGACCGTGCCCTTCGGGGCAACGACCACTCTTCCGGAAGACCGGCTCCCCCCGATCTTCCGGATTTTTTCTTTATGGTGGCGTTTTCATAGCCACCCACCGCGGGCCGCGCCAGGCCGCCGGCGACAGTTCCAAAAATTGGATCGCGGCGGGCATCGGGTTCCCCAAGCGGGTGGAAGAGCACAACGCAGCCGCCACGCTGATGCTCGGCCCGCGTCTTGGCCCGACCGGTACAATCAAGAGTTATGCCCCTTGATCCCCGTCAACTGCCCTTGCCGCTCGCCGATCCCGAGGTCTTCGCCGCCGTGGCGGCGGAGACCGTGCGCCAGCAGGAAACCTGGAATTGATCGCCTCGGAGAACTTCGTCAGCGAAGCAGTGCTGGAGGCGGCCGGCAGCACCTTCACCAACAAATACGCCGAGGGCTATCCCAGCAAGCGGTACTACGGCGGCTGCGAAAACGCCGACCGCGTGGAAACGCTGGCGCGGGAGCGGGCGTGCCGCCTGTTCACGCCGGTGCATGGTGACATCCACGCCAATGTGCAGCCGCATTCCGGCTCCCAGGCCAACGCCGCCGCCTATGCCGCCGTTTTGCAGCATGGCGATACGGTCATGGGCTTGAGCCTGGCGGAAGGCGGCCACCTGACGCACGGCCATCCGCTGAACTTCTCCGGCAAAAGTTACCAGATCGTGCCCTACGGCGTGCGCCGGGACACCGAGACCATTGACTACGACGCATTGGCGCAATTGGCGCGCGAGCGGCGGCCGAAGCTGATCATCGGCGGCGGCAGCGCCTATCCGCGGGTGATTGATTTCGCCCGCATGCGCGCCATCGCCGACGAGGTGGGGGCGCTGTATCTGGTGGACATGGCCCATTTCGCCGGCTTGGTGGCCGGCGGGGTGCATCCCAATCCGCTGGACCACGCGCACATCGTGACCTCGACCACGCACAAAACCCTGCGCGGACCGCGGGCGGGGCTCATTCTCTGCCGCCGGGAGTTCGCCGCGGCGGTGGACAAGTCGGTGTTTCCCGGCCATCAGGGTGGTCCCCTGGTGCACATCGTCGCCGCCAAGGCGGTCTGCTTCGGCGAGGCGCTGCGGCCGGAGTTCCGCGCCTATTCCGCGCAGGTGGTGGCCAACGCCCAGGCGCTGGCGGCGGGGCTGGCGGCGGAAGGTTTCCGCGTGGTTTCCGGCGGCACCGATACGCACCTGTTGCTGGTGGACGTGTTCGCGCAGGGCATCCGCGGCAAGCAGGCGGAAGAGGCGTTGCACGCCGCCAACATCACCGCCAACAAGAACGCCATTCCGTTCGACACCAATCCGCCCATGAACCCCAGCGGCCTGCGCTTGGGAACGCCGGCGGTGACCACGCGCGGCATGAAGGAAGCGGAGATGCGCCAGATTGCCGCCTGGATCGTCCGC
>JAKAUF010000092.1 GCA_021827785.1 Acidobacteriota bacterium
CCGCTCCTTCATGCCCGGCGCGGAAAAAATGGAATGGTGCTCGGCGTCGAAGGTGATGCGGCGATAGATCTCATCGCTGAGCACCATGGCGTTGCTGCTGGCCAGCGCCCGCGCCAGGCGGGCGACATCCTCGGCGGTCAGCATGCCGCCGGTGGGGTTCTGCGGCGAGTTGAGGATGACCAGCCGGGTGCGCGGGTTGATCGCGGCTTCCAGCTCGGCGATGTCCATGCGGAAGTCCTGGTCCTCGCGCAGATGCACCGGCCGCGGCGTCGCCCCCAAATACCGCACCAGCGAACCGTAGATGGGATAGGCGGGATCGGACAACACCACTTCCGTTCCCGGTTCCACCAGCGCCGTCAGCGCATAGAAAGCCACCGGCTTGGCGCCGGGCGTCACCACCACTTCCTCGGGGTGCACCGCGATGCCATGGCTTTCCGTCACCGCGGCGGCGATCGCCTCGCGCAGCTCCGGCATCCCCTGCGTGGTGGCGTAATGCGTGTAGCCGTCGCGCAAGGCGCGGATGCCGGCTTCCAGAATGTGCGGCGGGGTGGGAAAGTCCGGCTCGCCGATCTCCAGATGGATGACCGAGCGGCCCTGCGCCTCCAAGCGGCGGGCGCGGGCCAACACGTCATAGGCGCCTTCGCCTCCCAAGCGGCTGATGCTGGCCACCACGGGTGGCGTGAATGCAGCGGTGGCTAAGGGTGCGACTTCGGCGGTGCCCATGCTTTTTATTTTACCGTCGCCCTCCGCGCCGCGCCGGACTGCGCGGCGCGGGGACGGGCGCGGTGGCGCGGCCGGCCGGTGGGCCCCGCGGTCCCGTGCGCCCGCGGGCGGCTTGTCTTTCGCCTTTCGTTCGCCTATGCTCAGCACATGCGCGGTGGTGGCGGCTCGCTGACCAAGCGGCAGAAGCAGGTGCTGGATTTTCTGCGCGGCTTTTTGTCGCGGCAAGGCTACGCCCCCAGTTTTGAAGAGATCGCCGCGGGCATGGGGCTGCGCTCGCTGGCCACGGTGCACAAGCACATCGCCACGCTCAACGCCAAGGGCTACATCCGCCACGGCGCCAACCGCCGGCGCTCGCTGGAGGTGCTGAACCCGGCATCGCAGCGCCGCCGCGCCCGCCGCCTGCGGGCGGAGCGGCATGCGCTGCCGCTGCTGGGCCGCATCGCCGCCGGGCGGCCGATCGAGGCGATTGAAACGCGCGCGACCATCTCCTTGGCCGAAATCGCCCGCGGCCGCGACGTGTTCGCCTTGCAGGTGCAGGGCGACAGCATGATGGATGAGCACATCGTCCCGGGCGACTACGTTCTGGTCGAGCCCACGCCGCGGGCGTCGCCGGGCGATCTGGTGGTGGCGCTGGTGGACCAAAGCGAAGCCACCTTGAAGCGCTACTATCCCGAGGCGGGCGGCGTCATCCGCTTGCAGCCGGCCAACGCCGCCATGACGCCGCTGCGCTATTCCGCCGCCCGCGTCACCATCCAGGGCCGCGTGGTCGCGGTGCTGCGCACGCGCCTGTAGCGGCGGGCGGCGCGTGGCGCCGCCGCGGCTCCCCGAGCCAACGGCGCAAGCCCGGCGGGCGCCGGCGCGGCGGAAAAAGCGGGCCTCGCCCCGACTATTTCGCCGCTGCCAAAAAGCCCCGCAGGCGCGCCAGCGAGCGGGCCCGGCCCATGACCACCAGGCTCTCCAACAACGGCGGCGAGGCGGTTTTGCCGGTGACGACGGCACGCAGCAGCATGAACACTTCCTTGGCTGACCAATCGGTCTCCGCCGCTAGGGCGCGCAGGGCGGCATCCAGGGCCTCCAGGGTCCAATCCCCCGCCTCCAGCCGCTCGACGATCTGCGCCACCATCTTCCGCGCCGCCGCCGCATCGCGCTTCTTGGGCACCCAAGTTTCCGCCGGCGGCAGGACCTCATCGCGGAAAAAGAAGTCGGTCAGGTCGAAAAACTGCCCCAGGGTTTCGATCCGCTCCTGCGCCAGCGGGCAGATGGCGCGCAGATAATCATCCGCCAGCGGGCCGCCGCGCACGGCGGCGAAGAATTCCTCCGGCGTCAGCCGGCGCAGATAGACGCCGTTCAGCCAGCGTAGCTTTTCCAGGTCGAAGACCGGGCCGCCCAGGCTGATGCGCTCGAACTGGAACTTCTCCACCATCTCGGCGAAGGCGAAGCGCTCGGCGTCCTTGGCCTCGGCGCTGGGCGCGGGCATGCCGCCGCCCAAAAGGCCCAAGTAATTGACCATCGCCTCGGGCAGAAAGCCGGCCTGGCGGTAATAGACCAGCGAGACGGGGTTTTTGCGTTTGGAGATCTTGGAGCGGTCCTGGTTGCGCAGCAGCGGCATGTGCCAGAAGCGCGGCAGGTCCCAGCCGAAGGCCTGATAGAGCAGCACGTGCTTGGGGGTGGAGGAGATCCACTCCTCGGCGCGGATGACGTCGGTGATTTGCATCTCATGGTCATCCACCACGTTGGCCAGGTGATAGGTGGGATAGCCGTCGCTTTTCATCAGCACCTGGTCGTCCACCTGGTGATGGTCGAAGGTGATGTCGCCGCGCAGTTCGTCGCGGAAGGTGGTGGCGCCGCTCTCCGGCA
>JAKAUF010000279.1 GCA_021827785.1 Acidobacteriota bacterium
CTGGAGCAGGAACTGCGCATGCGCCGGCGGCTGCAAGCGGAATTGCAGCAGGCGCAGAAAATGGAAGCGGTGGGACGGCTGGCCGGCGGCGTCGCCCACGACTTCAACAATCTGCTGACCGTGATCAACGGCCACACCGAGCTGATGCTGGCGCGGGAGCCGGCCGGCCCGAACCACGATGCAGCCCGCCAGATCCAGCAGGCGGCAATGCGGGCGGCGCGGCTGACCCGCCAGCTATTGGCCTTTGGGCGCCGGCAGGCGCTGGCGCCACAGGTGGTGGACTTGAACTTCGCCGTGGTCAACATGGGAGAGATGCTGCGGCGCGTGATCGGCGAGGACGTGGTGTTGGAATCGGTGGCGGCGCCCGGGCTGTGGCCCGTGCGCGCGGATCCCGGACAGATCGAGCAGGTGGTGCTGAACCTGGCGTTGAACGCGCGCGACGCCATGCCCAACGGCGGCCGGCTGTTGTTTGAAACGGCCAACGCGAGGCTGGACGAGGAATATGCGCGGCAAGCGCCGGAAGTGACACCCGGGGAATACGCCCTACTCGCCGTAACGGATACTGGGGTCGGCATGGATGCCGCCACGAAGGCGCGGATCTTCGAGCCGTTTTTTACCACCAAGCAGGCCGGCGAAGGCTGCGCCGGCGGCTCTGGACTGGGCTTGGCCACCGCCTACGGCATCATCAAGCAGAGCGGCGGGCACATCTCCGTTTACAGCGAGCCCGGCCATGGCACCACGTTCCGCATCTATCTGCCGCGGATGAAAGAGACGGCGGCGAGCCAGGCGGAAGGAGAGCTAGCCGCCCCGCCAGCCAGCGAACCGGCCAGCGAACCGGCGCCAAAGTCCCCGCCCAACATCCTCGTGGTCGAGGACGAACCTGGCGTGCAGCATTTGGTGCGGGATATTTTGGCGGTCCATGGCTACCGGATTCAAGCCGCCAACGGTCCGCATCAGGCCCTGAAACTGGCCTCGGACCGGATTGATCTTTTGTTGTGCGACGTCGTCCTCCCGGGAATGAACGGACGGGAATTGGCGGCCCTGATTCGGGCCCAGCAGCCGCAGATGCGGGTTCTCTTCATGTCCGGATTTACCGATCGCGGCGTGGTGAGCAGCGGCCTGATTGATGCGGGCGCGGAGTTCGTGCAAAAGCCGTTTACCGCTGCTGCCCTCTCCGCCAAAGTCGCGGAGATGTTCCAGGCGTGACGTGCTCCGGCCATTGAGAGCGCGCCCCGGCCGGCCGCCTGCACGCCAACGGGCAGCTAACTTAAGCGACAGCGCGAACAGAAAACTTTTGGCCCATGGCGTTGGTATCCAGGTACTCTGGATGCCATGGGACGTTGGGCTTGGGCGCTGGCGGGTTGCCTGGCAATAGCAGCAATCGTCGCGGCCGATGCCGGCGCGGCGCATCCGACGGGCAAACGAGCCGTGGCGGCCGCCACCCGCGCGCGTACCACCAAGATGGTTAAAGGGCGCACGGCCCCGGCGGTGGCGGAACCCGCATTTTTGCGCGAGCTACCCGCCGAGCTGTCGGTGCCGGGGGCCGGGGTCGGGCGCCAGGTGCTGGCGGCCTATGGCGCGATGTTCGTCGCCCGAGGCGTGCGCCTGCCTCCGGAGGTGATATTCCCCTCTGCGCGGGCGTGTGCTCGCTGGCAGGCGTCGGTGCCTCAACTGCGCCGCCGGCTGGCGGGGCAATGGGTGGACCTTCAGGTCCGGCCGATGCAGGCCCTGTTGGCGGCCGTGGCGCAAGCGCGGCGGGAAGGCCTGCGCATTGCGCCGCGGGGTAGGGGCTCCTCCCGTCGCACCTATGCCGGCACCGTGGCCCTCTGGCACAGCCGCGTGGACCCAGGGCTGAGGTACTGGGTCAGCCGGCGGCGGCTGACGCCGCAGCGAGCCCAGACCATCCGCGCCATGCCCATCGGTGAGCAGGTGGGGGTCATCCTGCAATTGCAAACACAGGGCATCTTCTTCAGCCTGCATCAGCATAAGAGCATCTTGTACTCGGTCGCCGCGCCGGGAACCTCCCAGCATCTGGCCATGCTCGCCCTGGATGTGCGGGACACCGGGAACCCCAAACTGCGGCACATTCTCGAGGCCCATGGCTGGTTCCAGACAGTGCTCTCCGACACGCCACACTTCACCTATCTGGGCGTTTCCCAGGCGCAGCTGCCAGCGCTCGGCCTGAAGCCCGTGAAGTGGGACGGCCGGCGGTTTTGGGTGCCGAACTTAGGGCCCGTGCACCTGCCGAGCTAACATCGCTTGGCGCGGGCCCCAGCGCGGCTGCCCACCCAACGCGCGCCGCTGCGCGTTGGGGCCCCCGGCTTTGGGGGCCGCGCCGCGTCGCTGCAGGGCGGACCGCAGCGATTGTCGGCGCGCCTGCGGCGCGGGGGAATTTCGCGGCCTCTCCGCGCCCGCTTTGCTCTCCGAGCCAATGGCGCGGCCCCCGCGACAAGAGCCGCGCTAATATCCGCCTGGTTTATGCAGGCAGGCGCGTGCGCGGGCGGCGGCCCGATCTTGCCGCGGCGGGCTCTTGCGGAATGCGGTGCTATGCTGCCTTTTTCCC